>CAZVAZ010000294.1:0-3551 GCA_964625235.1 uncultured Hyphomicrobiales bacterium | reverse complement strand
ATCAGCATCAACGTCAACAACAAGGTCAATCCAAGACCCAGAGACAAAACAGCACTGATGGTGGCAGCGCCGGGGCGATGAAGATTTGAAATGGCGAGGCGTAATTCCAGAGCTTTAAACAACGGTAATCGCTTTACCACAGCCATCAGGCAAACCGCCACCAGTGCCAGTGCCGCAAACCCAACCGTTGCTCCGGCAACAAACATGGCCGATACCAGGCGTTCACTCGACGTAAAAATCAGCAATGCCCCCAGGGCCAGGCAGGTTATCAAAAACAAGAATATATATATTGATTTCGGGTATTGTTTCGTAACAGAAACTAAATCTCTGAACAATGCAGAAGGAGCAATCTGACGCACGCGACCCAGGGGCCAGATAGCAAAGGCGAAAGCTGTAAGCAGGCCAAACAGCGCTGATATCGCCAGGGGTTGAACAAAGATAGTCACTTTTGCCGGTACCGGTAAAATATCTGCCAGCAGGCTTAGACCGACGTATGGTATCAACGCGCCTGCCACCACTCCGATGCCAATTCCCACAGCCGACACCAGCATGATCTGCAGCAAATAGACAGTGGTGATGAAATTACCCGTAGCTCCCAGACATTTGTAGGTGGCAATCACCGAACGCTTGGCATCAACATAACTTTTAACCGAATTGGCAATACCGACACCGGCCACCAACAGGGTGGTAAAACCAACCAGTGTTAGAAAAACCGCAAGACGATCGACGAAATGCCTGATACCGGGTGCAGCATTAGCGCGCGTGGCTATGTGCCACCCTGATTTGGGAAATTCCCGGTTTACGGCTGCGACGGTTTCGTCAGCGTCCAGGGATGCGGCTTCAGGAAAGCGAATTCGATATCGCCAGCGCACCAGGCTGCCCGGCTGGATAAGGCCGGTTTTATCGAGTGAAGCCCGGCTCATCAACACACGCGGACCAATCATAAATCCACTGGACATTCTGTCGGGTTCATTTTGAATTATTCTGCTGACTTCAAATATCTGACTGCCAATCTTTACCTGCCCGCCCAGTTCTATCTGCAGGTTCGTCAGCAAAGATGAATCGACGCTGATTTGAGGTAATTGCGTATCAGTATTGGGACGAGGCCCGGTTTCCTGCTCAAAAACCAGCTCACCAAACAACGGGTAACGCTCGTCAACAGCCTTGATCTGAATGAGGCTTTGCGCCTGGCTGCCCGGCACCGTTACCATGGCGCGCAGGGTTGCCACCTCGGAGACCAGACCATATTGATCAAGCCCTGAGCGCTCCTCACTGCCAGCCTGGCGATAAGACAGGGCAAATTCAACATCTCCACCAAGCAGTATGCGCCCTTCTTCGGCCAGACCCGACCTTACGGCTTGCGAAAATGACCCGACGATTGCAATGCCGCCCACTCCAAGTGCGAGACAAAAAAGAAACCCGGCAAATCCGGAAAACCCCGAGCGCAGTTCCCGACACGCATATCTGAAACTTAACGCCAGTGACTGCCCCGACTTCTTTTGCAATACCGCCATCACAATTCGTTTCCACCGGCACTATCAACCTGCCCGTCTTTAAGCGTGATAATACGGTCGCAGCGCGCCGCAATCCGGGCATCATGGGTGACCATCAACAAGGTGGTGTTGCGTTCAGCCTGCAGCGAAAACAGAAGGTCTATGACATGGGCGCTGTTTTGTGCATCAAGATTACCCGTAGGCTCATCGGCAAGCAAAATGGGCACGCCACACACCACTGCGCGGGCAATGGCCACGCGCTGTTGTTCGCCACCGGACAATTGCCCGGGATAATGCTCCACACGATCAGCCAGGCCGACGGTTTTCAGCTCGTCGCGCGCGCGCTGTCGCGCATTGTCCTGCCCGCTCAATTCCAGTGGAACGGCAACATTTTCCAGCGCCGTCATGGTGGGGATAAGATGGAAGGACTGAAAGACTATGCCGATGTGTTCACCTCTCATGAGCGCCAGTTCATCTTCATCGAGATTGATCAGGGAGCGCCCCGCAATCTCGACCACACCGCCGCTGGGAGCCTCAAGACCGGCGATAACCGACAGTAAACTGGATTTGCCCGAACCCGACGGCCCCACCAGACCGACGGTCTCGCCTTGTTGGATTTCAAGATCTATACTTTTGAGAATATTCACCGGCCCCGCCAGACTGGTCAGGGTAAGTTCCACCGCTTGCAGGCGTATCATTAAATTGTTATTTTTTTCCGTCACCTTGCAATCCTTTGGGTCAACCGCCATACTTTCCATCATGTTCATTCGATATGTCACTTTGAAACCTAAATTCAAGTTACCATTCATCTATACCCTGGGGTTTTTTTCCTGCCTTTGGTTGGCCGTTGGTCTCGGAGTTGCGGTAGCTTCTGCCGATCAGCATTCCTATAGACTGGCCGCTCTGGGAGATAGTCTGACTGCCGGTTATGGCCTGGTGGCTCCGGATAGCTTTCCTGCACAATTACAAAAACTGTTGAAAAACAAAGGTTATAACGTTATCGTTCAAAACGCAGGCGTCTCCGGCGACACCGCTGCTGGCGGTCTTGCCCGGCTTGACTGGTCCCTTGGCGAGGATGTTGACGGTGTCATAATTGAATTAGGTGCAAATGACGCCTTGCGCGGGATATCTCCCGGCTCGACCCGCACTTCGCTTGAGAATATAATAATACGCCTTAAACAACGAAAAATCGACGTGCTGCTGACCGGCATGCTGGCGCCGCCAAATCTGGGTCCGGATTACGGTAATTCCTACAATGCTATTTTTCCCGATCTTGCAAAGAAATACAACCTGGTGTTCTATCCGTTTTTTCTCAAAGATGTAGCCGCTATCCCTTCGTTAAATCAATCCGATGGCATCCACCCCACCGCCGCAGGAGTTAAAATAATCGTCCGCAACATTTTGCCGGAAGTTGAAGAATTGTTGAACAACAGCGATCGATTTCGCCAGAAAAACGGTAAGCCGGATACGGGATAATCTTCGAAGGAATATAAATGGAATATCGACAACTGGGACGCACCGGCATTAATGTCAGCGCCTTATGCCTGGGCACCATGACCTGGGGCCAGCAGAACACCGAGGCACAAGGTCATGAACAGATGGATTATGCCCTAGCCCAGGGGATTAATTTCTTCGATACTGCGGAGCTATACTCCATTCCCCCCAAAGCCGAGACCTACGGCCGCACCGAAGAGATCATCGGCACCTGGTTTGCCAGTCGAAAAAATCGCGATAAAATCATCCTGGCAACAAAAGTCGTCGGCTGCTCCAACAATACCTGGTTTCGCAACAGCGGTGAAAAAGCCGTATTAAACGCCGCCAACATAAATGAAGCCGTTGATAAAAGCCTGCGGCGGCTGCAAACCGATTACATCGATCTTTATCAGGTCCATTGGCCTGACCGCCCTATGCAGCTTTTCAAAGGCCTGTCTTATGTGCACAAAGAGGCAGAGGCCTGCTCCATCCATGAGACATTGTCTGCGTTGGCTGATCTGGTTAAGGCGGGAAAGATCCGCCACGTAGGCATATCGAACGAAACCCCCTGGGGCACCATGAATT
>CAZVAZ010000293.1:0-3575 GCA_964625235.1 uncultured Hyphomicrobiales bacterium | reverse complement strand
GAAGCTTCTTGAATTCACTGAGACTACGATTTCTGGTTATCTCGGCGTTGAGTATTGCGCTGGCACTTGCGGCTGCCGGTTTTGTTATGATCAAATTGTTTGAAAAAAATCTCGAACGGCGGGTGGAAGCCGAGCTTACCACTTATATCAACCAGATTGCAGCAGAGCTTTCCTTTGACAAGGATGGTCAGGTCAAACCTCCCGAAACACTTTCAGACAGCCGGTTCAAGCTCGCCTACAGTGGGTTGTACTGGCAAATTGATGATGTGAATTTGCAGCGGCAATTGCGTTCGCGTTCCTTATGGGATTATGCACTGCCTTTGCCTGAAGATACTCATGCAACCGGGGAAGTACACCGCTACTTTCTGCCCGGCCCTGATGGCAGCACTGTCATTGTCGAGGAACGGCAATTGATTATCGCCGCGCCAAAAGGTGCGCGCCCTGTGCGTATTTCCGCTGCTATGGATTATGGAACCATTACGCGTGCGCGCAGCCAGTTTGCCTATGACATGATGCCCTATATCGTAATACTTGGCATCTTCCTGCTGTTGTCGTCAGCCATTCAGCTGTCTTTGGGCCTGCGCCCACTTAAAAACGTGCGTGACGGCCTGAATGCTGTGCGAAATCGACAGAAACAACGCCTTGACGGGGATTTTCCCACCGAGATCAAACCGCTGACACAGGCTATCAATCAGTTGCTGGACAGCCAGGAAGAAACAATATCAGGTGCACGCAAACGCGCTGCCGATCTTGCTCACGGGTTAAATACCCCTTTAACCGTTCTCACCAATGATGCGGCAAAACTGAAGGCCAAAGGCGAGACCGAGATCGCTGATGAATTGGCTGATCTGGCGCAGGTCATGCGCTCACATGTGGATTACGAACTGGCGCGAAGCCGCATTACGCCTGAGCAAAGCCATCGCAACAGCGATGCCAGTCCCCACCAGATAATTGCCGAGATTGTTAAAACGTTGCGGCGTACACCAAAGGGGGAAATGCTAAACTGGAAAATTAAAATTCCCGAAGATGTCGAGGTTACCGTGGACCCCGATGACTTGAGGGAATTGCTCGGAAACATCGTTGAAAATGCGGTCAAATGGACGCAGACCCAGGTTGATATTACCGCTGCTTCAAATTCAGGCGAGTTAACGCTGGTTATTGAGGACGATGGCAAGGGGCTTGACCCTAAGTTGATTGAAACAATCATGTTGCGGGGAATTCGCCATGATCAAAAAACTCAAGGCACCGGTATTGGACTATCTCTGGTACGCGAAATTTGCGAAATTTACACAATAGATTTGACCATAGAAAACCGGCAGACAAGCGGCTTGCGCGTAACCCTGGTGTTTGAGCAGGCCTGACTTTTCCGGCACGCCAACCTTAAACCAGGATGGTGCTGAAATGTTGGCGAATTCTGGTTTGGGTTTTTGTCAGCGTGGCCTCAAGTTCGCTGAAATCAGAAACGTCACCGGCAACTTCGAGCAGATGCGCCAGGCCAACGGGCACCTGTGCGCCGTCAAATTCTCCTTCCACGCACAGGCTGATGATTTGGCTCAGGCGCTGGTACAGGCTGTTGGCCTGACACAGGTCTTGCGCCACATCAGGCTTTACAAGCCGCAGTTTTGACACACGTCTCAGCACTTCGCCCGTGTTTTGATGGCAGATTTCCGGGTGATTTCCGGCATGGACCAGTTGCAGGTATTGCGCCATGAACTCAATGTCAATCAGGCCTCCCGGCGCATTCTTCAAATCCCATAAGCCTTTGGATGGTCGCTCGCGCTCAAGGCGTAGACGCATTTCTTTTACGTCTTCGGTGATTTTGCCAACATCGGGTTTTAGAGACAAAAGCTTTTTCAGCTGGCCGGCAATATGGCTACAGAACTCAGGCTCACCGGCGATGACGCGTGCGCGCGTCAAGGCCAGTTTTTCCCATGTCCAGGCTGATTGGTGCTGGTAATCAACAAAACCGTCAATATGGGTGGCAATGGGGCCTGAGTTGCCCGACGGGCGCAACCGCATATCAACTTCATATAACCTGCCCTCGGCGGTTAAAACTGAAAGAGCGGAAATAAGACGCTGGGTCGCCCGGGAAAAATAGGTGGTCAGGGCGAGGCTTTTATTGCCATCGGAAAATTGTGCGTCAACGTCATGATCATACAGCAAAATAAGATCAATATCTGACGTTGCCGAGAGCTCGCGCCCGCCCAGCTTGCCCATGGCAATGACGGCAACTCTGGCGCCCGGTATTTTACCATGGGCTTTTTCAAGTTCTGCCCTGACTTCGGTAAAAAGCACTGCAATTGTAACCTCGGCAATAGTGGCATAATGGGCAGCCGCTTCGTCGGCCTCCAGTGTGCCCGACAATTGGCGCACGCCGATGCGGAAGCAAAACTCGCGGGCAAGGACGCGAGCGGCATCAAGGCGTTCTTCGTATGAGCTGCACTGTTGAAATGCCGCTTCATAGCTAAGTTCTATCTCTTCGAGACCGGGGAGTTGATCAAAGAAGCCGGGATCGATGACGGCATCAAAAATACGTGAGCGCTGGCTCAGGTATGCCGCCAGCCGCGGCGCTGTGCCGGTAATCTGTGCCAGCAGCTTAAGGAGATTGGGGTTTTGCTTCAACAGGGAAAACAGCTGTATTCCGGCGGGAAGGTTAGCCAGAAAACCAGCCAGTGCGGAAAATGCGGCATCGGGATTATCTGTCTTCGCCAGTTCCGCCAGGATGGTGGGGACAAGATCAGTCAATAATTCGCGTGAACGCGCTGAGCGTGTAGCCGCGATGCGACCGAAATGCCAGCTTCTGATCTCGGCAGACACACGCTCGGGCACGGTGAAACCCATATTTCTCAAGGTGTCCATGGTTTCGGGGTCATCTTCCCCCCCGGTAAACACCAGACTGCCGGTGGCAACATCGAGACCGGGAGCCTGTTCAAACAGGGCAGCGTAATGCCTCTCAACACATTCAAGGTGATGCCGCAATTGCGATTTTAACGCCTCAACACTGTCAAATCCGGCAAAGGAGGCAAACACTCGAAGGACTTCTTCGTCCTTTGGCATGGTATGGGTCTGGGCATCATCAATCATTTGCAATCGATGCTCCAGATGCCTTAAAAAACAATAAGATGCCCGCATTTCTTCTTGTGCTTCAGGCGTGATCCAGTCACGCTTTGCCAGTTCATTCAACATATCAAGGGTTTTGCGCCCGCGTAATTTTTCCAACCTGCCACCGGCAATAAGCTGTTGGGTTTGAACGAAAAATTCTATTTCCCGGATACCTCCGCGCCCGAGCTTGATATTATGGCCGTTGATGGCAATTTTGCTGTGGCCTTTATGGGCGTGGATCTGACGTTTCATGGCGTGAACGTCGGCGATTGCGGCATAATCGAGATACTTGCGCCAGATAAACGGAGCCAACCGCGCGAGAAACTCCTGGCCCGCGGCTGTATCACCGGCCACCGCACGTGCTTTGATCATGGCGGCGCGTTCCCAGTTCTGGCCCAGGCTTTCGTAATAGACCGCTGCGGCTTCCATGGAGATGGCGACGCTGGTGGCACCGGGGTCAGGGCGCAGGCGCA
>CAZVAZ010000292.1:0-3588 GCA_964625235.1 uncultured Hyphomicrobiales bacterium | reverse complement strand
ATCCGCCAGCGCCCGGGAACGGCGAGGGGCATTGTTTTTATTACCCTTGAAGATGAAACCGGCGTCGCCAATGCGGTGGTGTGGCAGAATGTCATGAAACTTTATCGGAAAACGATAATGACATCGCGATTGCTCATGATCAGCGGTCGCATTCAGCGATCCGGCGATATTATTCATGTGATTGCCAAACAGCTGACAGATTATTCAGGCGATCTTGAGCTGTTATCGCAAGATCAATTCAGCACATCAAACGAGATGAGCCACCATCCGCGTAATAAACGCATTATTCCGAAATCGCGTGATTTTCACTGAGCTTTTTAATGAACAGCTAAAGAATCTTCAGGTGCCTGCTCGCGTTCCAACATGCCGTAATCTCTATCAACTGTAGCAATGCGCAGGCGGTAGTCGGAAAAAATATTTTTTCGACCTCTTGCCTGGGCATGGCGATGTTTTTCAAGATTGCGCCACTCGGCAATTGCCGCCTCATCGCGCCAGAACGACAAGGATAACAGTTTGCCGTTTTCACTCAGGCTTTCAAAGCGCTCAATGGAAATGAAACCGTCAATCTCCTGTAACAGGGGCCGCAAGTCAGCGGCGATGTCAAAATACTCCTGTCGGTGCTGATCATGCAGACAGACTTCAAAAATCACAGCGATCATGGGGGCGAAACTCCAAATATGGTATTGAGTCAAATCTCAGTTTAACAGATATTTGGAGGATCAAATTTATTATCGTCAGCCATAGATGTATTCAGGCAGCCACAGGACGATTTGTGGGAACGCAAGTATCAGGCCTAAACCAATAAGCTGAATGACCATAAACTGCATCATGCCCAAGTAAATGTCCTTGAGATCCCACTCCGGCACCACCCCCTTGAGAAAATAGGCCGATAAAGCCACCGGCGGCGATAGCCAGGCGGTTTGCAGGTTAACCGCCACCAGAATGCCGAACCACAGAAGGTTGATTTCCATCTTATCCAGCAGAGGGACCAAAATTGGTACGATGATCAAAACGATCGGCACCCACTCCAGCGGCCAGCCGAGGACAAAAATCAGGGCCATGATAATAAGCAGGACCTGCATTTGGCTAAGATCCATGTCCAGCAACATCTGGGTGAGCAAAGTGGGGGTGCCGAGGCGGGAAAATACTGACCCGAAGAAATTGGAGGCGGCGACCAGAAACAGGATTAAAACCGAAATTTCCAAAGTCTTGATCAGAGCCTGCTGAAATCTTTTAAAGGTCAATTTGCCATAGGCCGTGGTTAACAACAGCGCACCAAATGCACCGCAGGCAGCGCCTTCTGTAGGTGTTGCCCAGCCGAAAAGAATACTGCCCAGAGCAAAGCCAACCAGTAGTGCGGGGGGGACAAGGCCGAGAAAAAACTCGCGGGCGACGATTCTCCAGTCGTTTGGTCTTTCACTTTCAGGCAGAGCGGGTCCAAGCGAAGGGTCTATTTTACATCGGATCAGAGCATAAGCGGTATACATAAAAGCCAGCATAACTCCGGGGATGATGGCAGCGGCAAACAGATCGGTTACCGGTACTTCAAGCACCGGGCCCATAACCACCAGCATGATCGATGGCGGAATTAATATGCCCAGCGTGCCGCCGGCGGTAATTGTGCCGGCGGACAATCTGACATCATAACCGGACGCGTTCATGGTCTTGGCCGCCATAATGCCCAGGATGGTGACGGAAGCACCGACAATACCGGTGGCGGCGGCGAAGATTGTCGAGACAAATAACACCGCGATATAAAGTGAGCCCGATGTTGATGACAACATGAGCTGGACGGATTTAAACAACCGCTCCATCAATCCGGCCTGTTCCATCATAATGCCCATAAAGACGAACAACGGCACCGCGGCAAGGGTTTGCTCCAGCATGACACTGTTAAACTGCAGGGTCATAAGGAAAAACACCAGATCGCCAAATCCCCAGTAGCCAAAACTGATGCCGAGGAAAATCAGGGTAAAGGAAATGGGAAAGCCAACAAAAATTGCCAGCAGCATAACGGCAATCATGATCAGGCCGATCATCTCTGAAGTCATACAGGCCACCTGTTATTTTTTATTGCGTAGACGCATTTAAGAAATTCGGAGATACCCTGAATGATGAGCAGGGCGGCGCCCAGAGGCATAGCGGTGCGCACCGGTGCTACCGGGGCCATCCAGGCGGTATCCATAGACAGCTCCCACCTGATCCAGGCGACGCTGGCGTAGTCAAAGGAAACCAAAAAGAAGAAAAACATCGCCGGGAAAAAGAAAACGAGATAGAGAAAGGCGTCAACAAGCGCCTGATTTCTGTCGGACCACAGCCGATAAAGAAAATCTGCGCGAATATGTACACCGCGCATGAGGGCGTAACCGGCACCGACCATAAACATACCGCCGGAAACCATGCGGCTGACGTCATAGGCCCAGTCAGTGGGGGCGATAAACAGTTTCCGCACCACGACTTCATAGACCATCGCCAGCATCAAGGGCACCAGCAACCAACAGGTTATGCGCCCTATCCATACACTTGAGGTGTCAATGATCCAAATGGTGTGGCGCATCCAGTCCGGCATATCATCAGGAAGGTCGTCAGGCCCGGCAGAGCGCCGCTCGGCGATCATTTCATCGGATATATCGAGCTTGGAAATATCTACATCATCGCCCACAAGATACCCCTCTTTGGACAGCATTGATCCAGTAACAGGTGTTGTCATTATCAAGTTATCGGTATTTTAGCTGATACTGCAAATGAAATTCATATCAACTCAAGGGTGCGGTGGAAGGCCATGGAAACCTCCCACCGCTGAGTTGAGCCAGAGACTGGCTGCACTTATTTCTTTTTTATACTGTTTGCAAAGGCCATTCCGAGCTTTGCATTGGATGTTTGTGCGCCAGCCCAGAAAGGTACGGCAATCTCAGCAAACGCTTTTTGAGAATCCCATACTTTTTTGAAGAATGGGTTTGCAGCGGCATTTTTTTCCAAAGATGCTTTTGCAGCGGCCATATAGAGCGGGAAATAATCTTCAGGAGTATCTTTCAGGATGACCCCCTTTTCTTCAGTAAGGATTTTCAGCGCTTTACCGTTTTCATAAATCCGGTAGGCCAGTGATTTCATCAAAGAAGCGTTGGCGGCAACCTCGATGGCTTTTTGCTGTTGTGGCGTCAGGGCTCTGAAAACGTCGCCATTGAAATAGATATCAGCATTGACAACAACCTGATGCAGACCCTGGAGGTAATAGTATTTGAGCACTTTATAAAAGCCAAATACCAGATCCGGTTTGGGGCAGCACCATTCAGCTGCATCAATCACGCCTTTTTCAAGTGCTGGCAGAATATCGCCGCCACCCATGGCAACTGAAGCCACGCCGATGTCTTTGTAGGTCTGGCCGGGAATTCCCGGAGGAGTGCGGAAGCGGTATTTGCGGAAATCATCCATTGAATTGATTGGCTCTTTGAACCAGCCAAGAGCTTCGGGGCCAACAGGCTGCAACATGAAGCCTTTGATGTTGACGCCCATTTCGTCCCAGAGATCATCATAAAGCTCTTTGCCACCGGCATAAAGGAACCATGAAAGAAAGGCGATATTGTCGAT
>CAZVAZ010000291.1:0-3599 GCA_964625235.1 uncultured Hyphomicrobiales bacterium | reverse complement strand
CCTGTATAGTTGCGCCATGTCAGAACAACCGCACATTCTAATTGTTGATGATGATCGCGAAATTCGCGACCTGGTGGCACGATACCTTTCGCAACACGGGCTGCGCGTGCGCTGCGCTGGGGATGGCCGCGAAATGTATAGCGCTCTTGAAGACTGGTCGATTGATCTGGTTATCCTTGATCTCATGTTGCCCGGCGACGACGGGCTCACCTTGTGCCGCACCTTGCGGGCAACATCCAAAGTACCCATCATCATGCTCACCGCAATGGGCGAGGAAACCGACCGCATTGTCGGCCTTGAAATGGGCGCTGATGATTATATTGCCAAGCCGTTCAACCCGCGCGAACTCCTCGCCCGTATCAAAGCCGTATTGCGCCGCGCCGAAGATGCACCGCCGGGCAGACAGCAGGACACTTCTATGCCCGGTCTGCATGTATTCGATGGCTGGCAATTCAACCTCGATAATCGCGAGCTGACATCGCCTCAAGGTGTATTGGTGTCTTTGAGTGCAGGCGAATACGAACTGCTTGCAGCCTTCGTCACCCATCCCCAGCGCGTGCTTACCCGTGACCAGCTTCTTGATCTTGCCCGCGGGCGACAAGCCCAACCGTTTGACCGTGCCATAGATGTGCAGGTAAGCCGGTTGCGACGCAAAATTGAAAGCGATCCAGCCAATCCCAAATTCATCAAGACCGTGCGCAGCGGCGGCTACATGTTTACCCCCGCAGTTGAGAAAAAATCATGACGCTTGTGCCAGCCACTCTTGCCGGCCGCACCATCCTGGTATTGCTGGCAGGCCTTGTTGCCTCCAACCTGATTGGCCTGTTGATTTTTGCCGGCGAGCGCGACAATGCGCTTGCCAACATCACGGAAATTACCGGAGCTGAGCGCATTGCTGCGGTGGTTCAGGCGATGGAGCGTTTGCCCGCCGCTGCCCGCAATGAGGCTGTGTGTGCACAATCGGGTCCGGGGCTTGCGGTATCGCTGGCGTTGGCTCCGACTGTTACTTCCGAAAATGTCAGCTGGCGCGCGCGCCCGTTAAGGTCGGCCATCCGGGATTTGCTGGATAACCCCGAAACTGATCGTGTGCGAATTAACATCGACGAAAATGACATTTCATCGCGCCAGGCATTTTCTGTTGCCAAAGAAAAGTGCAGGAATTCGGGAAATTCGATGATGGAAATGATGGAGATGATGTCAAAAGGCAGCTCCATGCAGGAAATGACCATGTCACCACAGATGCGCCACCGCATGCAGGCATGGAGCGATGGTGACATTTTGCGGGTATCCTACCGCCTTGTTGATGGCAACTGGCTCAACTTCATGATGCTTGTTCCCCGGTTTTCACCGATCTGGCAATCGCGGTTTTTTCTGGCGTTTTTCGTTATGGCAATCGTCGTCACTGTGCTGTCTGTGTGGGCGGTACGGCGCTCCACCGCACCTCTGGCGCTGTTTGCCTGGGCAGCTGAAAGGCTGGGCCGCGATGTCAATGCACCCGATCTGCCCGAAGATGGTCCGCGCGAGGTGCATCGCGCCGCAAAAGCCTTTAACGATATGCAACGGCGTCTGCGCCGCCTGATTAACGACAGAACCCAGATGCTGGCAGCCATTTCACATGATTTGCGCACGCCGATCACGCGACTGAGATTACGTGCTGAATTTGTTGAAGATGACGAACAGCGCGGCAAAATGCTCAGCGATCTTGAACAGATGGAAGAAATGATTGCCGCAACCCTGGCCTTTGCCCGCAACGACAATGCCAATGAACCGCGCAAGTCACTCGATCTTGCAAATCTGGTGCAAAGTGTTTGTGATGATGCCTCCGACGTTGGTGGAGATGTGATCTTGACCGGCAGTCAGAACGCTGATTTTAGCGGGCGGCCTTTGGCCCTGCGCCGCGCCTTCGCCAATCTCATCGATAATGCGGTTAAATACGGTCGGCGGGCGCGAGTAAATCTGGATGCAACACCTGTGGACTTCATCATCACGGTGGATGACGACGGCCCGGGCATTCCTGAAACTGAGCGAGAACGGGTGTTCGAGCCGTTTTACCGCCTGGAAACCTCACGCAGCCGCGACACCGGCGGCACCGGCCTTGGCCTTGCAGTGGTACGCTCAATCATCCGCGCCCATGGTGGCGAGATATCCCTGTCCAACCGCGCGCAAGACGGCCTGCGCGTAACCGTCACCCTGCCACAGAAATAAAACTCTTCTCTCAAAGAGTTTCAACTACCCTCTTTTTCGCACCACCTGATAGCCTGAACGCAAGATATATTTCAGCGGTGCGCTGAACATGTGCACCAGCCGGGTGAACGGGAACAACAGGAATATTGTCAGTCCGAGAAAAATATGCAGCTTGAAGATTAGGGCCTGGTCAGCAATGAAATCAGCTGCTCCGGGCTGGAATGTAACGATAGACTGCGCCCATGAAGCCAGTGCAATCATCGACGAGCCATCGGGATGTTGAGCGGAAACCGGAATGGTTGCCAGCCCCAGTATCATCTGCACAAACAGGATCAACAATATCGCCATATCCATCGGCTTGGTGGTTGCCCGGATGCGCGGATTACCAACACGGCGCCATATCAAAATGATCATGCCAACCAGACTCATGGTACCAAAAATACCCCCGGCGACCATGGCCACCATCTGCTTGTCACCGGCACTGATGAAGGGATCATAGGCCCAGTGCGGTGTCAGCAACCCGACGAGGTGGCCGAAGAACAGCAGCAAAATGCCCACATGAAACAGATTGCTTCCCCATCTCAAACCTTTGCGGCTTAAAAGCTGGCTTGAATCAGCTTTCCACGAATAAGGGTTTTGATCATAGCGCAAAATGGAGCCAAGGATCATGGTTACAATGGCGATATAGGGATAAATTCCAAACAAAAGAGTGTTGATATAAGTGCTCATCATATGCCTCCAGGGTTTTGTGTGCCAGGCAATGCATCCGTACCGCAGGTTCCACAATCAGGTGCGCCGTTAAACGCTTCCGGCTCGATCCAGTCCTGGTCAAGCTCCTCCAGTGTTTTAATGTCCGGCAAAGCTGCATCCGCTGCTTTTTGAATGGCTGCCTTGTCTATTTTTACACCAGATAAAGCTACCGCAGTTGCCATGACGGTGTGATATCCACTGCCCCGGCGTTTTAGTTTCTCGCCAATGGTGGCAATAACCGGGACGGCCTGGGACAGGAGTTCCTGGGCTTCATCAACGTCACAAATGGAGATGAACTCCAAAAACAGCGGCAGGTAGTCCGGCAATTCGCTTGCATCAACCTTGAGGCTCTTTTCACGATAACGCTCCGACAGATCAATCATCGCCTTGCCGCGAAACCGCGATTCGCCATGCACATGCTCAAACAGATGCAGGCAATGCGCCCGGCCGCGATCAAACAGATCCACATAGGCCTCCTGTGCGTCCATCAAATCTGTTGCCTGCAAATCATCCATGAACGCAAACAGGCCTTCCAATTTGCGTGGCTTTAGCAAACCTTCTTCGGCAATAATACCTTTCATCTCATCTATATGCGCGAAAAGCTCGGCGTGGGGATAGGTCAACAGTCGCGATAAAACTCTAAAACTTCTCATGGGTATCCCTCG
>CAZVAZ010000290.1:0-3633 GCA_964625235.1 uncultured Hyphomicrobiales bacterium | reverse complement strand
GAAGTTTGACGAGGTTGTTCCAGCAAATGAGCTGTGCGATCCAGAAGAGCTGCAAAGGCTGCGCAGCTATCTCGATAAACAGCTGGGCCAGTTACAGGGCGTCATTGCCCGGCTGGCAAACCGCCTGCAGCGGCGCTTGCTGGCGCAGCAGAACCGCAGTTGGGAATTTGATCTTGAAGAAGGTATTCTTGATGCAGCCCGCCTGAGCCGCGTGGTCACAGACCCGCTGCACTCGCTGTCATTCAAGCGCGAACTCGAAGCTGATTTTCGCGACACGGTCGTCACTTTACTCATAGACAATTCCGGTTCCATGCGCGGGCGGCCGATTATGGTGGCGGCAACATGTGCTGATATTCTTGCGCGAACCCTGGAAAGATGCGGGGTTAAAACTGAAATCCTCGGCTTTACCACCAAAGCCTGGAAGGGCGGGCAATCGCGCGAACAGTGGCTGGCGGCAGACAAGCCGGAAATACCGGGGCGGCTTAATGATTTGCGCCATATTATATACAAAGACGCCGATATGCCGTGGCGTCGCGCCAAGAGCAACCTCGGATTGATGATGCGCGAAGGCCTGCTGAAGGAAAACATTGATGGTGAGGCTCTGTTGTGGGCACATCAGCGTCTGTTAGGCCGGCATGAACAACGGCGCATTTTGATGGTTATTTCCGATGGCGCACCGGTGGATGATTCAACCCTGTCGGTTAATTCAGGCAGTTATCTTGAGCGCCATCTGCGCCGTGTCATTGAAGAAATTGAAACCCGTTCACCGATTGAACTGATTGCGGTTGGTATCGGCCACGATGTCACGCGCTATTACAAGCGCGCCATAACTTTAGTGGATGCAGAAGAACTCGGCGGTGCTTTAACCGACAAGCTGGCGGAGTTGTTTGAAGAAAAACCGGCATCATCGCGCAGCGTGCGCGCAACGAGACCGAAAAGAGCCGCCGGTCGATGACAGGCCCTCAAACCCGGCCAAAATCCGATAGGCGATTGGTACCCCGGATTTTGTTAGGGCTGGTTTGCTTAACCGGTTTGGTAACGGCATTTCCTCCACCGCTGTATTCGGGCTCAGTCCCTAAAACCCGGACCATAAAAGTTCAATCCGTACCTATCAATTTCAACCTTTTGAACAAGGCTCAAACGGCATTCGGAAAATTACTGTGGCGTGGCGGCATTGAAATTATTGGCTCAGATGAAGATTTTGGCGGCCTGTCTGGCATCGCAACCGGGATAGATGGTAAAAAGTTTGTCGCCGTATCAGATAAAGGCATGTGGGTTACCGGTGAAATTCAATATGAAAATGAAAGGCTGACCGGCGTTTTCAACATCAAAATGTCACCGTTGCTTGATGGTAAAGGCCATCCCATCAAAGGCAAATCCCGGTTCGATGCGGAATCCGTTGCCCCTTATGGTGCCAAAGGGGTGGAGGGGAAGCTCCTGGTTGCCTTTGAGCGCAAACAACGCATTGGCAAATACAGGTTTGGCAAAAAGGGTGTGATGGCGCGTGAAAAAACCATAACTCTGCCCAAAGAAGCCAAAAATGCGCGAGGCAACAAGGAACTCGAGTCAGTTGGTCGCTTTGTCACAGGCACACGTCTGGGCGGGAGCATTATTGCGATTTCCGAACGGTTTTTAGACGCCAATGGAAATATTATCGGATGGCTCATTGACGGGCCGACACCGGGACGGTTCACAGTCAGGCGATCTGGTAATTTTGACGTTACCGACCTCACTATCACGCCTGACAATGAGCTGATTATTCTGGAGCGCTATTTCAGCATATTTGGCGGGGTCAAGATGCGCCTGCGCAGAATTAATACTGCGGATATCAAACCCGGGGCCGTGCTTGATGGCGAAATATTACTGCAATCCGATCAAAGAAACACAATCGATAATATGGAGGGTCTGGCCTCGCACCGCACCGCCGATGGCGAAGTGCGATTGACGTTGATCTCGGATGATAATTTCAACATATTCCAGCGGACTTTGCTGCTGCAATTTGCGTTGCCGAAATGACGGCATGGATAAGTATTTATCAAAAGTGCTCAAGACCAAAGGCATTGGCGTTTGAACGATATCTTACACTCGTCATACTGGCGAAAGCCGGTATGACGGGGAGATGGATCAAGCCTCAACACTACTGATGGTTGGGCCGGGGGAGCGGCTGGCCTGGGGTTTTCGAAAAAGAATTTTAAGCAGCAGCCTGAGTTTTTACCAGGCGGCGTTTAAAGCGGCGGGCTTTGAGGGAAAGCTCGCCATCGCGGGCTTTCAGCAGGAAGGCATCGAGACCGCCGCGATGTTCAACCGTACGCAGGGCGTGGGCTGTTACTCTTAATCTGATTTTTTGACCCAACGCATCACTCAACAGATTAACCTCGCACAGGTTTGGCAAAAACCGGCGACGGGTTCTGTTTTTCGCGTGGCTGACATTATTTCCGGTCAAAACATCCTTGCCGGTCAATTCACAACGCCGTGCCATAGTATTCTCCATAGATTTAGGTGTCTGAATTTTATTCAGCACCTGATAAGCCAGATCAGACAATCGCCTAAATATCTGGTAATTGATAATATTTGGCACAGCTATAAGTCTCTCTTGGCCCGGGGTCAAGCGTGCGTTGGAAACAATTTTCCAAAGCGATAGTGAAAGTTAACCTTTACAGGTGATTCTATGATCGCTCTGTGGCCCTTTAAAGCCGAATTACGGCTGGTTTTGCAGGCATTTCGGCATGCTTCGGGCGCAGAGCATGGTTAATTGAGTGGTTCGTATTGTTGAGGTTGAGTGTATGAGTAAGGCAGGGCAGGCATATAAGAAGGCTGTGGTGTTCTGTCTTGGTTTAACAGCACTCACCGTGCCCACGCCCTCATCGGCACAATCGCAAAAACCAACGCAGATATCAATTCAATACAAGGCCACACTGGGTGGTATTTATGTGGGCTCGGCAAAAATGCAGATTGCGCTCACCAAACAGGCCTATAATATTTCCGCTACGGGCTCACTCAGCGGGGTTCTTAAAAGTCTGGTTGGCTTTCGGGTAGACGTTAAAACCTACGGCACCCTTGCTAACGCTATGATGATACCGCAGCGCTACAGCACCGAATATGGCACAGCGAACAGTTCACGCTCAATCAAAATAGACTATAGTGCTAACCGGAAAGCCGCTGTTTCAGCCAAGCCGCCGTTTTTTCCCAACCGGTCCAGAATCGCCCTGAAACCGGGCGACCTTAAAAACACTGTTGATCCGCTGAGTGCGTTGTTTCTGCCGGTCAAGAAAAATCTCAACACCCTGTCGCCGGATAACTGCCAGCGCCTGATGCCGGTATTTGATGGCCGTATGCGCTATAATCTGAAGGTGTCCAGTATCGCGGCACAAAAGCCCGACACGAAAATTCGCGGCTTCGATGGCCCCGTGCTGGTTTGCCAGATCAAGGTTGAGCCGATTGCAGGGTATTCACCGCCAAAAACCGGCGCGAAAAAACCACCAGAAAACAACACTATGGAAATCTGGCTAACGCCAATGGGTTCAACCGGCCTGCTCATTCCGGTAAAAGGCCGCATGCCGACGCCATTTGGCATAGCGGAAATAAGTATCCGCCGGTTGTATTTGAATGGACAAAAAGTCGCCGCACTTTAAC
>CAZVAZ010000289.1:0-3636 GCA_964625235.1 uncultured Hyphomicrobiales bacterium | reverse complement strand
ATCCGAATGAATCACAAACCACTGATATTACTCAACTACTTTCGAAACAGGCTTTTAGATGAGCGGTTGACGAATATTGACCACTTAAGTGCCACCACGATCAATACGCAATTTTTTGGATAATACCTGATAAAATTCGCTTTGTTCACTCTTAAACCGTTTATATAGTTGCTTCACCCGCCTGTAATCCTGTGTAAGAGTTGTTTTTCATAAAACACCATGATTCTTTCCTATATATTAAGTATTGTTATGTTTTTTAACTCAATTTTTGCTATTTTATCCTGTTTTTTCTCACTATCAGTGTTTTTTATTTATATTACTGATGTTTTTGATGCTTCTTGATGGTTTTAAAATTTTCTATTGCGGTATTTTTTGTCATTCTGATCTATTTTTCAAAAGATGACTTAGCCAAAGCATTCACCATTGTTTTACTTGCCAATATTCTTTTTATCCCAAGATCTGAAACCCGAATAGCCGAGATAGCCTGCACCGAACAGTCCCCACAGGGATTCAGGGATAGCGGTGAGCCAGCCCTGCATGCCGGCAATTACGCGCTGGGCGATGTCGGGTTCAAAGGCGCTTAAGAACCCCATGGGGATGGCGCCCAGGATCATCAGATAGATAACATAGAGAAATGAGGGCCGCGCCCGACTGGTCCACGGGTCTGCGCTTTTTGCTTCGGTAACGATGGCCGACATGTTTTTTTCAAGTTGCTGCAGAGTGCGCTGACCTTCCTGTGACAGAAGTTTTCGTTTAGCTTCGGCGCGTTCTTCGTCCGAGGTAAAAAGGCCATCAATCAATTCAAACAGCGGGGCTGCCAAGCCGCTCAGCAATGTTGAAGGTAACGCCATTGTATTTTTTCCTTAACCGAGGTTTTTGGAATTCAGATCGAAGGCCTGATAGAGTGCTTCCATCAATCGCCTCGACCAGCCAAGTCCAAAAATCGAAAAAATTGACAGAAGGCCATAATGACGCATCCGGCGGGCGGCGAATTCTATCATCACGCGTTTTGGCTCACGCCTTCGTACGGCTGCCAGCGTCATGGGGCCAATAATGCCATCGACTTTTGTATCTATGGATTTCTGCAAAAACCTGGTGGCTCTGCCAACGCCCTGATTAACGGCGGTATCAAACATCAAAAATGCCAGCGCCGGGGGCAATTGGTCACATTTGCATCGTTGCCAGTATTGCCGGTGATAGATGCTGGATGCTTCTCTACGGGTCAAAGATTGAACGTCCCTACGCGTCACACTTTTTCCCCGCCATTTCGACAGGGTTGCCCGGGTTATGCCAAAATTTGTGGCACCACCGGGATCTTTGGCATTATCGCTGAAACCGCCTTCCTGCGACAGGACGAAGGCCAGGGCGCGCTCGAAACTCATAGCTCAGTTTTCCCTGATGCGGGTTTTAGCTTAAGGTTTTTTTCAACCACGGCCTGAATGCGTTTGAGCGCAACCGCATAAGGCCCCGTGACCCATTTGAAGCCGCGGCCCTGTTTCATGACAACGACCACATAGGCCAGATTGCCGGGAGCTTTAGTCACCACAACAATCAATACTTTTTCAGGGGTTTTTTCACCAAACTCAGCGGCAATTTCAGGGGCGAATTTGCTGAAAACCAGCGGTGGGCGGGAGTGTTCGGCCCCGGCGGTATTGATCGATAAAAAAACCGCCACCAGGGCGGTTAACAGGGCAATGGTTTTAGGGTGCATGGCTACAGCTCCTTAACTACTGTGAAAAAAAATTATTGAACCGTCACGGTACTTCGGTTGGCGCCTCCGCGGCCAAAGGCAGTGCTGATCTGGTAAACCGCAATATCAAGCTCAACCCGGGGAGTTGCCCAGTCGGCTATTTCCTCGGCTGAAGTGTAGGTGGTCTGCGGCTGTTGAGAATACAAAGTGCGAACAACTGTCTCGCCGCTCAGTATGTCGATTTCGTAAGCTTCGAGTTCTTCGCTCAAGGGTACTTCGACCAGTTGCCAGTCATCGCCGCCAAGGCGCGTGCGCCGTATCCATGATAATTGAATATCGCTGCCCGTCCTTTGAGCTTTGACATGGGCAGGACTGAGGGGCTTTTGTCCGCGCCCGGAGAAACTTTTTACCACCTCGAGATAGGCTGGATCGCCTACATCTTTGGCTGGTGGGCCTATACGGTATGTGAGACTTAAAGCGGCCTGTCCGGCAAGCAGATCGGGCTGAACCACGGCGTTGTCAATGAGAACAAAGCGCTGGCCCGCCGGCACAGGGTTGCGCATGGCCTGTTCAGTGCCCTGTTGGCCGCGTAAAAACATGGAAAGTTCATAGGTATCAACACCAACCAGGTCTGCGTTCTGGAATTGCAATATCTCCCATTGCCCATCCTGATTGAGGATGGCAGCGATATTTGCACCGGCAAACAAGTCCAAATCATCAACCGAACTTAATGCCCCGGAGTACAGCTTGACCTGAAAGCTGTTGCCTCTGTCCCATCGATGAAGCGGTCCGCTATAGACACCCCCCAGCGTCTCTCCCAAAACAGCGGGAACATAAATGCGCCGATTCAGCTCAAAACTGGTGCCGCCGGATGATGTCATAAGGTTTAATCCGCCGGGCCAGGGTTCGGCGAATGCCGCCACATAACCAGCCTCAGGATTATCGGCTTGAACAAGTTGCGGTAAATCCATGAATTCGACCAGCGGCAGGCCCGATGTCAGGGGCTGGCCCGGATTGGTGGTTCGGCTGGATGTGGTAGAGCCGCTGTAAATTGTCGGAACAGCAGACAGAGCTGAAACGTTTCTTGCCTCTGCTTCACCAACCTCGTGTAGCCGGACAGACAGATTGTTCTGGCCGGTATTGAAATCAATCAGATCACCGGGCTCAAAGCGCAATAGACTGGGCGGCAGTTTAAAGTCGGCTTTTTCCCGTCCGGCCCAGGCCTCCTGCAACAGAATATCGGCGATCGATTGTGCTTTTGATTGTGCCATGACAATCGGCATATCGCTGGTAGACTGGCGCTGACTGCGCCCGACCAGACGGCGGGCCTCGACGCTGGCGCGGCGGTAATCAGCCAGACTGTCAATGTAGCCGATTTTATTTCCATTGGGCAGTTCGGTTTCCTGGGCGCGTGTCAGCGTGAACTCTTTGTCATCGGCGCTTTCGACCACAAGATCATCGGGCACAAGCTGGCCGGTCACATCTTCATTGCGATGGCGAAATTTGATGAGGCCCTCGCTTTCGACTGCATCAAAGAAAAATGCGCGGCCCAGAGGCTCAAGGGCTGCGCGCACAGACATGGGACGATCGATGACGAAACCATCCATAATGCCTTCAAGTTTTGATACATCAAACCGGGTAAAACCGAATTGTTCCAGCATGGTCCGGACCAGAGGTTCGAGGGCAACCGAACCCAGCCTGCCGCTGAGCCAGTGACCACGTTCCCAGTTGTCACCATCTGACCAGATCGAGGTGAGAAACGGAAAAGCGGGAAAGGGCCGTGCATCCCACGTCCAGATTGACATGGTGCCAAAATCAACCATCGGTCCGCCATAGATACTGGAGGTTGGATTGTTAGCTGAGTTTACGCCATTCTTGCCTGCTCCCCAGTAATCCAGCAAGGCTTCGAGATAGCGGCGCTGGATGAAATCATCATGGTTGGCAGA
>CAZVAZ010000288.1:0-3644 GCA_964625235.1 uncultured Hyphomicrobiales bacterium | reverse complement strand
TGTTTAAAAATAAAGGTTTACGTTGAATGTTAGTTATTGAGAATTTACATGTTGAAGTTGAAGGCGAGCCGATTTTACGCGGCCTCAACCTTGAAGTCGGCACCGGCGAAGTCCACGCCATCATGGGCCCCAACGGCTCGGGCAAGAGCACCTTGTCCTATATTCTTTCCGGCAAAGAAGACTATGAAATCACCCAGGGATCAATCACCTACAAGGGTGACAACCTGTTTGATATGTCCATAGACGCGCGCGCCGCAGCCGGTGTTTTTCTGGCCTTCCAGTACCCCATTGAAATTCCCGGGGTGGCCGCCATGACGTTTTTGAAAACGGCTCTCAATGCCCAGCGCATTACCCGTGGCGAAGACGAATTGACCACACCGGCGTTCATGAAGCTGGTCAAGGAAAAGACTGCGGCGCTAAACATTCGTCCTGAAATGTTGCGGCGTTCAATCAACGTTGGCTTTTCTGGTGGTGAAAAAAAGCGCTTCGAGATTTTGCAAATGGCTCTGCTTGAGCCCAGCCTGTGCATATTGGATGAAACCGATAGCGGTCTCGATATTGATGCCCTGCAACTGGTGGCCGAAGGGGTCAATCGCTTGAGGAACCCTGAGCGCTCAATGATTGTCATTACTCATTATCAACGCCTGCTCAACCACATTATTCCTGACCGTGTTCATGTTCTTTCCGCTGGCAAGATCGTGCGCTCAGGTGGTAAGGAACTCGCGATGGAGTTGGAGGAAAGCGGCTATGCCGAGTACGAAGAACAAAAAACAAACGCTGCGTGAAACTATTAAAAAGTTAAGTAAAGACTATGAATCTAAGAGTTAATTCAACATTGACAGCAGCTGAAAAGAAGCTGATTGACCAGTTTGGCGAAGCCCGTGAAAACCTGCCAGGCAACGGCGAGGCGTGGATCGACGATGTGCGCGCCAGCGCTATGCGCTCGTTTGAAAAAAGCGGTCTGCCCCATCGCCGTCTCGAGCGCTGGAAATATACCGACCTGCGCAGCCTGCTGGGCGAAATGCCCGTGCCCGCCACCGGCACTCAAGTATCAGTTTTGCCGAACCGTGAGGGCATCAATGCCCATACGGCGTTTGCTTCGGTTGAGCGTTATCACGGTGTTTTTGTAAATGGTTACTTCCAGCCCGAACTCTCAGGTCTTGAAGATATCGAGGGTGTGGAAGTCGTAAATTTGCGGGACAATTTCAACAATTTCCCAGACTGGGTAAAGGCCGGACTTGGTAACACAAGTGTATTTGAGGGCAATGCCGTTCTGGCACTCAATACAGCTTTTGCCGCCGATGGAATAGCTTTGAGAATTAAAGCCGGTACGACAATAGAAAAACCCATTCATCTTGATTATGTCACAACCGGTGATGAGGCTGCCACGATTTCGGTTCGCAATCTGATCGTGGTTGAAAAGGGTGCGCAAGCATCCATAGTTGAAACTTTTACCGGCCCTTCTGATGTTGCCTATGTCGTCAATGCCGCTACGGAAATTACCGTTGAAGATGATGCCAGGCTCACCCGCATCAAGGTTCAGGACGAAGGCGATAGTGCTTTTCACCTCGCCAATATGCAAATTGTTGCAGGCCACAACACCCGCTTTCATGATCTGACGCTAACTCTGGGAGCGCGGGTTTCGCGCAATGAGATCAACGTTGGTTTCAGCGGTGAAAATGCTGACGTTACCATTGCCGGTGCCAGTATGCTGGCAGGAAAACAGCATGGCGATACGACTTTGTGCATTACTCACTCCCTGCCGTCGAGCAACAGCCGGCAGGAATTCAAAACCGTGCTCGATGATTACGCCCGTGGTATTTTCCAGGGCTGCGTTATCGTTAAACCCCATGCGCAGAAAACAGACGGCCGCCAGATGACCCAGGCGTTGTTATTGTCACCCAATGCGGAAATGGACGCCAAGCCCGAGCTGGAAATTTACGCCGATGATGTTGAGTGCGCGCATGGTGCCACAGCCGGTGATCTCGATGAGGAATATCTGTTTTACTTGCGCGCACGCGGTATTCCCGAAGCCCAGGCCAAAGCCCTGCTGGTGGCAGCCTTTGTTGCCGAACCACTGGAGAAGATTGAACACGGGGGCTTGCGCGAAGGCCTGTTTTCATTGACCAATGCATGGTTTGATCGTCGCAAGGGCAGATTATGAACATGGCGGATGGCACAGCAGATACATTAACCGGCACCGCTCTTTATGATGTCGATGCAATCCGTAAAGATTTTCCCATTCTTGCCCGCGAAGTCTATGGCAAACCTCTGGTTTATCTCGACAATGGTGCCTCGGCGCAAAAACCTCAAGTGGTTCTCGATGCAATCAAACAGGCCTATGACAGTGAATATTCAAACGTTCACAGAGGCTTGCACTATTTAAGCAATACGGCCACGGCAAATTTTGAAAAAGCGCGTGAACAGGTTGCAGGCTTTATAAATGCGCCGTCAACCGACACTGTAATCTTCACCCGCAATGCTACAGAAGCCATAAACCTCGTCGCCCAGAGCTATGGTGATACCCACATTGGCGAGGGCGATGAAATTGTCATCTCCATCCTCGAGCATCATTCAAATATTGTCCCCTGGCATTTTCACCGCGAGCGCCGCGGTGCAAAATTACTGTGGACCCCGGTGGATGATGAAGGAACGCTGCACATCGAGGAGTTTGAAAAACTCTTGAGCCCGCGCACCAAAATGGTGGCAATTACCCATATTTCAAATGCACTGGGTACGATTACACCGATTAAAGAGATTATCCGCATTGCCCATGAACATGGCATCCCCGTGCTGGTTGATGGCAGTCAGGGTGCGGTTCATACAAAGGTTGATGTGCAGGAGCTTGATTGCGACTTTTATGTCTTTACCGGCCACAAGGTTTACGGCCCCACCGGCATCGGTGTGCTTTTTGGCAAAAAAGAGTTACTGGATAATATGACGCCTTATCAGGGCGGTGGCGAAATGATACTCGATGTCAGTGTCGATGACGTCACCTACCAAACTGCACCCCATCGCTTTGAAGCTGGCACTCCGGCGATTGTTCAGGCAATCGGGCTGGGTGCTGCGGTCGAATATATGCAGAAAATCGGTCTCGATAATATCGCCGCCCACGAAGACGGTCTGTTGAAATACGCAACCGAGAGATTGGGGCGTATCAATTCTCTGAAAATCATTGGCAATTCACCACATAAAGCCAGCATTGTCTCATTTGAAATTGAAGGCACCCACGCCCACGATATCTCAACGATTATCGACCGCTCTGGCGTTGCCGTGCGGGCGGGTACCCATTGCGCCCAGCCGTTGCTGGAGCGCTTTGGTGTAACGTCTACATGCCGTGCCTCGTTCGGTATGTATAATACGCTGGAAGAAGTTGATATTCTGGCTGAAGCACTCATTTCGGCCCAGAAATTTTTCGAATAAACGGTGCGACCATGATGATTGATGACACAGAAAACCCGGACAGAAGCAATCACGAAGGCAATGCTGCTTTGAGCGTCCGTATTGATGAAAGCCAGGCCGCTGAAATTGAAACCACAGCCGTTGCGGGATCTGCCTTGAGCCAGGAAGAACTCGACCTGTTGACCTCCAGAATGGTTGAAGCCATCAAGACTGTGTACGATCCTGAAATTCCGGTTGATGTT
>CAZVAZ010000287.1:0-3648 GCA_964625235.1 uncultured Hyphomicrobiales bacterium | reverse complement strand
TTTTCTCAGCATCTTTTTGCGGAGCAAAGACATCGCCGCCTGTTGGCTCAGCGATGGCAGCCGCTCTATCAGCACTGGAGATGATTTCAGCATAGGCAGGTGCTGTGACGACAGGTGCAATGGTTTGATCCGCAGGCAGGATTGTGCCCAGTTTAGCGGCTTCTTTTTCGAGCTTCTGGCGTTCAATTTGCGCCTTGCGTGCAGCTTTTTGAACCGCACCATCCAGATCAATCTGGCTGCACAGGCTTAAGGTTACCGGGTCAACGGCCTTGATGTTGGTTGAATTCCAATGAGTGCGATCACGAATGGCCTTGATGGTTGGTTTGGTCGTGCCGACAAGTTTGATAACCTGACCATCGGTCAATTCCGGATGATTTTTCAACAGCCAGAAAATGGCATCGGGCCTTTCCTGGCGGCGCGATACCGGTGTGTAGCGCGGCCCGCGTTTGGTTTTAACCTCAGGAATTTCAACTTTGGGTTTGGCCAGGCTCAATTCATAATCAGTATCCGCCTGGGCGGCTTCCAGTTCATCACGCGTCAACTGGCCCGAACCGATCGGGTCCATGCCCTTAATGCCAAATGCCACGTCGCCATCTGCGATACCTTTGACTTCGAGCGCATGAAGATTACAGAACCGGGCAATCTGCTCAAAGGTAAGCGACGTATTATCAATCAACCAGACGGCCGTGGCCTTGGGCATCAAAGGTCCATTTGACATAATTCTATAACTCCTGCCCATGATACTTTTCTGCATCAGGGGTCAAATTGGTATTCACCATGAATGGGATAAGGTTTCCTTATAGGCACAATTTTGCAAGGTTGCAAAACAGTTTTATTTTGTTGCACTCAAAATTTATCGGCTTCCTCAAGAACATCCAGAATAATCTTGCCAATATGTGTGCCTGTTTCCATTTTTGCATGGGCCTGGGCTGCACTGGATAAAGGGAAAACACTGTCGATGAGCGGTTTGATTGTGCCATTTTCCAGCAGAGGCCAGGCGTGTTTTTCTAACGCTGCGGCAATGCGAGCTTTGTCTTCGACGCTGCGGATGCGCAAGGTTGAGCCGGTTAATGTTAATCGTTTTAACATCAATGGCATGAAGTTGACTTCAGCCGTAGAGCCATTGAGAAAGGCGATGTTGACAATGCGGCCATCGCGCGCTGCAGCCTTGAAATTGCGCTCAATGTAATCACCGCCAACCATATCCAAAATGACATCGGCACCGTGTTTTTGCGTGAACTCCTTAACTTCCGAGACATAATCCTGCGTGTTGTAATTAATCGCCTTTTGTGCCCCCAAAGCCTCACAGGCTTTACATTTTTCATCGCTGCCAGCTGTGGCTAGCACCTTCGACCCCAGAGCAGACGCCAGCATAATGGCGGTGGTGCCGATACCGCTTGAGCCGCCATGAACCAAAAACCATTCGCCCGGCTTTAAAGCGGCACGCTCAAAAACATTGGTCCACACGGTAAAAAACGTTTCCGGCAGACCGGCGGCCTCATGCATACTGAGACCTTGTGGCACCGGCAGGGCATTGGTGGCATCAACGATACAATATTGTGCATAGCCACCGCCGGCAACGAGCGCACATACTTTATCGCCAACCTTATGTTGATCAACGTTTCTGCCGATCAAAACAACTTCACCTGCAACTTCAAGTCCGGGAATTTCAGACGCCCCTTTTGGTGCAGGATACAATCCCTGGCGCTGGAGGATGTCGGGGCGGTTAACACCGGCAGCATGTACTTTTATCATTATCTCATCATCACCGGGCCGCGGTACGGGAGCGGTTGAGGACACCAGGACTTCAGGGCCGCCGGGATGGCTGATTGAAATTACCGCCATGTCTGCAGGGAGAGTTTCTGTCATATGCATTTCACCGGGTATAGGGGTTCATTGTCAGATAATTCTGTACACTTGTAAGGTTGGTGGCAATAGCCATAAGTTAAAGGGATGGAGAATAAAAATATAAACCAAAGCAGAAAGGCTGCGTGATGAGTGAAGAAGAATATACCGCTGCCGGGGCCGATGAAGCAATCGCTGGCGAAGACCTTTCCCTGCTTTCGATAGAAGAACTGGAAAAGCGAATCATCTTGTTCGAACAGGAAATAGGTAGAATCCGGATGGATATTGCTGCAAAAAAGACTTCAAAAGAGACTGCAGAGTCAATTTTCCGTTCATAAGTTCTGTGTCGCGCAATGAAGCAATACTTACTTAAAACCAAGTAATTATAACTATTTAAGCCTGCAAACCAGCCAAAACATACTTGACATTTACGTTGAATTAGCTGTGTCATTCTAATTGTTAACTTTTTGTTAACCATTTTTAGCGTAACTTGTTAATTGCGTAATCCAGACCATCTGGATTTATTGAGTGGCGATTGTCCACTCTGTTTGACGCCTCCCTGTTAAACTTGGAGCCGCGCCCCCCGCGGCTCCTTTTTTTTGGTTAGCCGGGAAGCGGTTTTTTCAACAATAATTTTTTTGATATGTTTTGGATTTATTAAGTCTCATGGGGCTTAATGGACCTGTCGAGGTATTAATGCTATCTTGATTTACATTGCGTGACTGGACGTAAGGGGTGAATTTGCCCAATATGTTGCTGGTTGGATGTTGGTTGTGAGTGTTGCCGAGACGGGCAGTATCATGATTGACGGGTTTAGTATTTTGAGTAATTGCGTGTATGTCCAAAACTCCTCGCGATAAAATGAACATGGCAAAGGCAAATGTTACCGTAGATTTCGGTGAAAGATTTGCCTCCTCCGATCTTTTCAACAAAGTCTTCCGCGAAGGCATGTCGCTGGTGGAAGAAACAGCCAGTTATCTTGATGGCCCGGGACGACGGGATTCGCGTGACCTGCCCCGGCCTGTTTCCATTTCGTATGCGACCGAAAGCATGCGCCTGACCACCCGATTGATGCAACTGGCCTCATGGCTGTTGTTGCAACGCGCTGTCAAAGAAGGCGAAATGTCGGCAAAAGAGGCTGCGGAAGACAAATACCGCATCAATTTAAAATCGCTCAAGAGCGGTGAAAAGCTTCAGATTGAAGAAGGCCTTCCCGATGGTCTGGTCGACCTGATCCATCGCAGCCACAGATTGCTTGACCGTATCAAGCGGCTCGACCAGATGTTGAGCGGTGAAGGTGCGAATATTTCTTCAGAACGTAACGTGGTCAATGACCAGGTAAGCCAGCTGGCAGCCGCCTTCGAACGGCCGGGCAAAAAGCCAACGCATTAAATGCGACGTTCTTTAAAGGCCCTGCAGAATTTTATTCAGGGCTTTGCGATAATCCTTGCCGATATCCTCGCGTGCCAGCGCAAAGGCTGTATTGGCACTTAAAAAGCCGATTTTATCACCACAGTCATACGCCGTTCCCTCGTAAGCAAACCCATGGAAAGACTGGTCCTTGTGCAGTCTGATCATGGCATCTGTTAGTTGAATTTCGCCACCTGCGCCTTTTACCTGGGTGCCGAGCAGATCAAAGATTTCCGGTTGCAGAATGTAGCGTCCCAGGATCATGAAGTTGGAGGGTGCTGTGCCGGGTGCTGGTTTTTCCACCATTTCAGTGATGTCAAAAGACGGCCCCCGGGCTTCACCGCAACCAACAATACCATACCGGCAAGTGTCTTCCGGCAGCACTTCCTCCAC
>CAZVAZ010000286.1:0-3652 GCA_964625235.1 uncultured Hyphomicrobiales bacterium | reverse complement strand
ACAGGGAATTGGCTTCGGAATTAGTGCCAAAAATCGCCAGCTTGCATTTTTGCGCTAATAACCAGCGGCAATAATCTATCAATCTATCTGTATCCACCGAAAAATCAGCTTTGAAGGGCATGAGCACCGGTGCATAGGTGCCTGAGGGTTTGAACTTGTCTGACATCAGCGGTCAATCTCCGTTGGTTTTTCAATTTGGTAGATAGCATCAGTAATATCGTCCATCTTGCCCATTAATACAGCGCGGGCATCATAAAGCCCGCGATTATAAAAATATGGCCCGATTTCTTTGGTGAAAAACTCCAGCAGGAATTCAGAGCCAAACTGCCCCGGATCCTGATCCAGTTCATCACGAAAATACTGCTGGATTTTCCCGGTAATAATTTTGGTTTCTTCAGCAGAAAATTCAATTTTTGTCATTTGCGATTAGACCTTCTTTTCTATCTTTACTCAAGCCTTCACATTTTTCATACCGGGATCATAGAGTGTTTTCGGCTCGTAAGCGCAATCAAAGAGTTCGCAGGCAACTTCGAGCTGGTAGGTGCCGCTGGTCAGATATTTATCACTGACGCCTTCGCTATGGCGGATATAGCCGTAACCGATGTTTTTACCTATGGTGTGCCCCCAGTTGCCACTGGTGAGCCAGCCTACGGCCTGGCCGTTGCGCAAAATGGTCTCACGGCCTTGAAGGGTTACGTTTTTATCCTCCAGTGAAAAACACACCAGTCGTTTTGTCAGCGGTTCGCGCCGTTGTTTCTCAATGGCTTCGCGGCCAAGAAAGGCCACATTGGATTTCATTTTTACAGCCCATCCCAGTCCCGCCTGATCAGGCGTTTCATTGGGCGTTATGTCTGCTCCCCATGCGCGATAGGCTTTTTCCATGCGCAATGTATCAATGGCGCGATAGCCTGCGGGCTTGATGCCAAAGGCCTTGCCCGCTGCCATCAGTACATCAAAAACCTCAAGGGTGGCTTCAATCGGCATATGTAATTCCCAGCCCAGTTCCCCCACATAAGTTATGCGCAATGCCCGCACCGTGTGGCCCGCGATTGTAAGGTCGCGCACCTGACCAAACTTGAAGGCATCACTGCTCACATCATCCGGGGTTATGAGGCCGAGGATGTCGCGTGCGCGTGGTCCCATCAAAGACAAGGTGCCGAAGTCTTCGGTAACATCGCGTAAACAAACATCAAGCCCCGGTTTGATGTGGTCTTTTATCCAGGCAAAATCATGGGTGCGAAAGCCGGTGCCGGTGACAATGTAAAACAGATCATCGGCCAGCCGCGCCACGGTGAGATCACACTCGATGCCACCGCGTGAATTGAGCATCTGGGTATAGGTGAGACGTCCCGGCGGATGGGCTATGTTATTGGCGCAAATCCAGCTTAAGGCAGCTTCGGCATCGGGGCCAGAGACTTCAAATTTGGCAAAAGAGCTTTGATCGAACACAGCCGCTGTCTCGCGACAGGCCTTGTGTTCAGCCGCCACCGCATCAAACCAGTTTTGCCGCCCGAATGAATATTCATCTTGCCGCGTCATGCCCTCTGGCGCAAACCAGTTGGGCCTTTCCCAGCCCAGCTTGGAGCCAAAGCTCGCATTCAACTCAACCAGCCGGTCATAAAGCGGGGAGATAATACGGGGCCGCCCGCTTTCATACTCCTCATGCGGCCACGCCATTGTATAGTGCTTGCCATAGGCTTCGCTGGTGCGCTCCAATACCCAATTATCATCATGATGCAGGCTGGAAAAACGCCTTATATCAACCCCCCACAAATCAAGCGGCTGTTCACCGCTCATCACCCACTCAGCCAGCGTCCAGCCCGCCCCGCCGCCTGCGGCAATGCCATAGGCATTAAAGCCTGCACCGACAAAAAAACCACGCACCTCAGGTGCTTCACCCATGATATAATTACCATCAGGCGTAAAACTCTCCGGCCCGTTGGTCATTGATTTAATGCCTGCGGTTTCTAACGCGGGCACGCGCTCAAGTGCCTGTTCCATCAATTGCTCAAAATGATCCCAGTCATCTTCCAGTAATTGAAATTCAAACTTGTCGGGAATGCCATCTGTAGCCCAGGGAATGGGGTTGGGCTCATAGCCGCCCATAACCAGCCCGCCGACTTCTTCCTTGAAATAAATCAACCTGTCGGGATCGCGCAATGTTGGCAGATTGCTGCTGACGCCTTCTATCGGTTCAGTGACAAGATATTGATGCTGCATCGATTGCAGTGGCACGGAGACACCGGCAAGTCTGCCGACTTCCCGCGCCCATTGCCCGGCACAATTGACCAGTTTGTCGCAAATAATCTCGCCGCGATCGGTTTGAACAGATTTCACGGCACCATCTTTGACAGTTATGCCGGTGACTTTAACACCTTCGATAATCCTGACCCCGTGCATACGCGCACCCTTGGCCAGCGACTGGGTAATATCAGTGGGATTGGCTTGCCCGTCGGTGGGCAGGAAGGCAGCGCCGACCACATCGGATATATCCATCACCGGCCACAGCTCTTGCGCTTCTTTCGGCGAAAGCAGCGCCATTTCCATGCCAAAACTGTGCGCCGTTGTCGCCTGGCGTTTTATCTCGGTCCAGCGCTCCGGGTTGCACGCAAGCCTCAAGCCGCCATTTTGTTTCCAGCCCGTGGCCAGTCCGGTTTCAGCTTCCAGTTTAGTGTAAAGATCGACGGAGTATTTCAAAACCTGGGTGATGCTGGCCGAACCTCGCAATTGCCCCACCAGTCCCGCTGCATGCCAGGTTGACCCGCTGGTGATCTGGCCCTGCTCCAGCAAAACTACCTGTGCCTTGTGGTCACGTGCCAGATGATAGGCAGTTGAGCATCCGATAATGCCGCCGCCGATAACTATGATTTGCGCATGGCTGGGAAATTCTGTCATGAATGGCTCTCTTGCATGTAATCGGAACAGGTGCGTTCAAAGCGTTCGAGGTTTTCTTTGGTGTAATTAGCAAAATCGAAATCGAGATCAGAATGGATTTCAGACACCATGCTCCACATGGTTTCGCGCAACAAAGACGCACATTTCATCGCACCGTAGCGCCGCCAGATGTCAGCATCAGGTGGGGTGTCAAAATATTGCTCCAGCATCGAGCTTTCCAACTCGCGGCTAAATTCATTGTTGCTGGCCAGATTGGCAAGATCAAACAACGGGCTGTTGAACCCGGCATAATCCCAGTCGATCAGCCACAGGCGTGTGCCGTCATCAATGAAATTGGCGGCCAGCAGATCATTGTGGCCATAGACCACATTTATGGCGCCGACACGGGCCTCAAGGTCGCCAGCAATTTCAGCCAGGCGCTCAAGCTTATCAAGGTGAGTGCTGTTGCCTGCACGCAAAGTATGCCCGTAATCACGCAACACATGAAACACCCAGAAGATCAATGATGGCCCGGTGAGAAATTCTGGAATGGTCTGGTGGCAGGTTTTGAGCAGGGGGATAATGCGCCTGAGCATTTCAGGTTGGGCAATATCTTCTGCCCCTAAGGTGCGGCCTTCGATAAAGCGCATCACTAAAATTCCCGGCTCCATATGGACAATCTCAGGCGACAGACCGGCTTTATATGCAGCAACTGAAGCCGCGCGCTCATTAAAGCGCATGACCTGATGCTGGGGAATGTCATCACCAACCCGCACCA
>CAZVAZ010000285.1:0-3658 GCA_964625235.1 uncultured Hyphomicrobiales bacterium | reverse complement strand
CTGCTTCGGCTGCCTTGCCGGTGAGTTTTTTGGGCCTGAGATCAACCAGCATCAAATGGGTATCCGTACCACCCGATACGATATCGCAGCCGCCATCAATCAAACTTTTGGCAAGCATTTTTGCATTATCAACAACGCTTTGGCAGTATATTTTAAAGTCAGGTCTTAAAGCCTCACCAAACGCTGCAGCCTTACCCGCAATCACATGCATTAACGGCCCGCCCTGAAGGCCGGGGAAGATGGCTGAGTTGATCTTTTTTGCAAGAGCTTCATCGTTGGTAAGGATCATGCCGCCACGCGGACCGCGCAATGTTTTGTGGGTTGTTGTTGTGGCCACATGGGCGTGGGGGAACGGGCTGGGGTGAATGCCGGAGGCAACGAGCCCGGCAATGTGAGCCATATCCACAAACAGATAAGCGCCGACCATATCGGCAATGGCCCGAAAGCGGGCAAAATTCAAAGTGCGCGGATAGGCCGAACCGCCAACGATAATAACCTCGGGCTTATGCTCCTTGGCCAGAGCTTCAACTTCATCAAAATCAATCTGCGAGGTATTTTTGTCCACACCATACTGCACGGCATTGAACCATTTGCCCGACTGGTTGGGCGGTGCGCCATGGGTGAGATGGCCACCGGCAGCAAGGCTTAAGCCCAAAATGGTCGCGCCGGGCTTGACCATGGCCATCATCGCGCCCTGATTGGCCTGGGAGCCGGAATTGGGTTGAACATTGACGAACTCACAGCCAAACAGCTTTTTCGCCCGCTCAATTGCCAGGGTTTCAACCACATCCACATGCTCACACCCGCCATAATAGCGCCGCCCGGGATAACCTTCGGCATATTTGTTGGTCATGATCGAGCCTTGCGCTTCCAGCACTGCTCTTGAGACGATGTTTTCGGAAGCAATCAACTCGATTTCGTTTTGCTGACGACCAAGTTCGGCGGTAATAGCCGCGGCTATATCCGGGTCGCTTTCAGCAAGTTCGGTTGTAAAAAAACCGGGATAGATACTATCCGCTTGTGTGTGATCATGTGTGGACATTGTTCCATCCCTGTTTTTAAAAGTTCGCGGCGTTACGGTATCAGGATTGTAGAGCCAGTGGTTTTGCGCGCTTCAAGATCCTCGTGAGCCCGGGCTGCATCTTTCAGATCATAGGTCTGATTGATGGCTATCTTAACATGGCCCTGTTCGACAACATCAAACAGGTCCTGAGCTGTTTCCAGAAGATCTTCACGTTTGTTTACATAGGCAAACAAAGACGGACGCGTGGCAAACAACGACCCTTTTGAGGCCAAAATTCCTATATTGAAATCTTCTACCGGTCCCGACGATGCGCCAAAACTCACCCACATTCCCAATGGTTTGAGGCAATCCAGCGAACCGGGAAACGTATCCTTGCCAATGGCATCATAAGCCACGTCAACGCCCTCACCATTGGTGAGTTCCTTAACGCGCTCAACGAAATCCTCATCACGATATAAAATGGTATGCGTACAACCATTGTCTTTGGCAAGTTTTGCCTTTTCTTCAGAACCAACAGTGCCAATGATGGTAGCCCCCAGGTGAGCTGCCCATTGGCACGCCAGAAGGCCGACACCACCGGCAGCGGCATGAAACAACAAGGTGGTATCGCTGCCGACATCAAACGTCTTGCGCAGCAGATACCGCGCCGTCATGCCCTGCAACATCATCGCTGCACCCTGCTCATAGGAAATGGCATCGGGTAATTTTACCATTTTGTCCGCCGGTGCCAGCCTTGTCGTAGCGTAAGATCCAACCGCCCCGGCATAGGCCACGCGATCGCCGACGCTGAAATAATCCACATCAGACCCGACCGCCAGAACCTCTCCAGCAGCCTCCATACCCGGCGTAAACGGCAGGCTGGCGGCGGGATAAGCGCCGGTGCGAAAATAGACATCAATATAATTCAGCCCTACCGCATGATGGCGAATTTTAACTTCACCGGGACCGGGCTCTCCAACCTCAACTTCCTGCCATTTCAAAACGTCAGGACCGCCAACTTCGTTTACTACTATTGCATGTGCCATTTATGGCTCCTTTAGTGAAATACAAACGTTGACGGGAACGTTACCTGATCTGAGGCAAAAATCAACACCGTCAAAGCCGGAGAATTTAAATTAAATTACCCGTGCCGTTTAATATAATTATAATCCCGTTACGCTAAAATATCGCTATTATGATTAGTCTGAAAACGTCATTAAAAACGTTGTTGGCGGGACTTATTATCGTTGTCGCCATTGGTATTCTGGATGACTATGGCTATAGCTATTTTGATTTCATGGACTCGGTAAGATCATATCTTAAGTTTTAAAACAGCCTAATCAAGCCCGAGCCTGTCGCGCAACAGCTGATTTACGGCCTGCGGATTTGCTTTGCCCTGCGTTGCCTTCATCACCTGGCCGACAAACCAGCCCAGCATGTTGGGCTTTGCCTTAACTTCTGCGACTTTTTCAGGATTACCGGCAATCACAGCATCAACGGCTGCTTCAATCGCACCGGTATCTGTCACCTGCTTTAATCCGCGTAGCTCAACTATTTCCGCTGGATCACCGCCTTCTTCCCAGATAATTTCAAACACCTGTTTGGCGATTTTCCCTGAAATTGTGTCGTCCTTGATCAGATCAATCAAAGCGCCGAGTTGATCCGCACTGACGGGCGATGAAGATACATCAAGACCGGCTTTGTTGAGAGCGCCAAAGAAATCTCCGGTAACCCAGTTAACAGCAAGTCTCGCATCGCGCCCTTTGGCCACATCTTCAAAAAAATCAGATGACGCCTTGTCCATGATCAAGACACCGGCGTCATAGGGCTTGAGACCATATTCCGCGATAAAACGGGCCTTCTTTTCGTCGGGCAATTCCGGCAGGTTTGCAGCCAACTCATCCACCATGGATTGCTCGATTTCCAGCGGCAGCAAATCAGGGTCAGGAAAATAGCGGTAATCATGCGCTTCTTCTTTTGAGCGCATAGCGCGCGTTGTGCCTGATTTAGGATCAAACAACCGCGTTTGCTGCTCAATTTCACCACCATCCTCAATAATATCAATCTGCCGCCGCGCTTCAAATTCAATCGACTGGCCAATAAACCGGATCGAATTGACATTCTTGATTTCGCAACGCGTGCCAAGCTCATCACCAGGACGGCGCACCGAGACATTTACATCAGCGCGCAGACTGCCCTGCTCCATATTGCCATCACACGTACCGAGGTAACGTAAGATAGTCCGTATTTTCGTCACATAGGCCCGCGCCTGTTCAGACGAGCGCATATCGGGTTTTGAGACAATTTCCATCAACGCCACACCGGAGCGGTTGAGATCAACAAACGACATTGACGGATGCTGGTCATGCATGGATTTGCCCGCATCCTGCTCCATGTGCAGGCGCTCAATCCCCACTTCGATGGTCTCGCCATCCTTCATATCGAGATAAACAATGCCTTCGCCGACAATCGGGTACTTGAACTGCGAAATCTGATAGCCCTGGGGCAGATCGGGATAGAAGTAATTCTTGCGGTCAAAAACTGAATAGAGATTGATCTGCGCTTTAAGGCCAAGACCGGTCTTGACCGCCTGTTCAACGCAATATTTGTTGATCACCGGCAACATGCCGGGCATGGCGGCATCAACCATAGACA
>CAZVAZ010000284.1:0-3671 GCA_964625235.1 uncultured Hyphomicrobiales bacterium | reverse complement strand
AGCGCCTGCACATAGATAGCGCCCGGCACCATGTAAGAGCCGGTGAGACCGCAGACAAAACCTCCGGCAGCGCCCATGAGCGGCGAGAGCCAGACTTCATGTTTTCCCGGCGGCGGTATCTGCGCCCGGGTCAGCGAAAACACCGAATACAGGAACAACAAAATGCCCAGAACCACAATGAGCCTGGTGGGATCGACCATACTCAGGATATAAACACCGAGCCAAATTCCTATAATTGTGGCGATCAGCAAAGACCACAGGCGTTTGACCAGCACCAGAAATGCACCACCGGCGAGCGCCTGCCAGATATTGGTGACAATTCCGGGAATAACCAGAAGGGCCATGGCTTCTTTCAGGCCGATGGTGGTCGCCAGCAACGCCAGCACCACAACCGGAAAGCCCAGCCCGATAACCCCCTTGACCATGCCGCCGAGCAGAAATGCAAAGCCGATCAACAAGAAGACTTCGAAGTTCACAGGCTCAAAGCCCCAAAACTCCTGGCAGTTCATCGAGCCCCTTGATGATGGCCTTGAACTCTCCCGGCAGTTTCTCCTGGCCCATGCCAAAGCGGTTCATCCACGACACATTGAAGCCAAAATAAGCCGCGGCATTACCATCCCAGGTGTTGGTGGAGACAAAACACACCTCATCCGCTGTCACGTTCATTTGATCAAGCACCATCTGATAGACCCGCTGATCCGGCTTGTAGATGCCAAGTTGGTCCACTGAAATGACGTTGTCCAAAACATCGCTCAAGCCCGCGGATGTAACCGCAGCCGTTAACATGTCAGGGCTGCCGTTGGACAGAATACCGGTCTTGAGGCCATTGGCCTGCAATATTTCCAGTGTGGGTTTTACGTCCGGGTATGCAGAAAGTGTCAAATAGAGGTCCATCAGTTCCTTGTGCAGCTTGTCATCATAAAGGTCGAACGCCTTGAGGGCGACTTCCAGTGCATCGCCGGTAACCTGCCAAAAATCCACGTAAGCTCCCATTAAAGAGCGTAACCAGGTATATTCCAGTTGTTTTTGCCGCCATAATTTTGAAACATCCCCGGCCTTGCCATCAAGTCCACCAGCAGCCTGTGCGCTGGGGCTGTGCACATCAAACATGGTGCCGTAAGCGTCAAACACACAGACTTTTACATTTGCAAAGGCATTGGTTGCCATTTTATTTTCCTTTTTCAAAACCATCAATTTGGTTTAGACTAACCCAAAACATTTATTCGCGCACCACGTCTTATTCATAAGAGTTGCCATATGCCCCATGACGGACACGACCACGACGAAGGCTCCGCCTTGAGCGAAACTGTTCTGCGCGTCAAGGCGCTGGAATCTTTGCTGGTTGAAAAAAACTATGTTGATCCAGCAGCCCTCGATCAGTTGATTGACATTTATGAAAACAAAGTCGGCCCGCGCAATGGCGCCAGAGTAGTGGCGCGCGCCTGGTGCGACCCTGAATTCAGGCAAAGATTGCTCGAAGACGCCACCACCTGTATCAAGAAATTCGGCTTCGAAGGCCGTCAGGGCGAACATATGGTGGTCAAGGAAAACACCGATACCATTCACAACATGGTGGTGTGCACATTATGCTCTTGTTACCCGTGGCCGGTGCTTGGCCTGCCGCCGGTGTGGTACAAGGCAGCACCCTACCGTGCGCGTGCGGTTGCAGAACCGCGCGCCGTACTGGCTGAATTTGATGTGACACTCGACCATGATATCGAAATCAGAGTGTGGGATTCAACCGCTGAAATGCGCTACCTCATTCTACCCATGCGCCCCAAAAACACCGAACACCTTAACCAACAGCAACTGGCGGATCTGGTCACCAGGGATTCGATGATCGGCACCGGCCTGGCCCTGGAGGCACCCTCATGAACGGTGGACAGGATCTCGGTGGCAAACACGGGCTTGGGCCAATAAATCCGGAACAAAATGAACCGGTATTCCATGCCGAATGGGAAAGACGCGTCTTTGCCTGCACACTTGCCATGGGTGCAACCGGTGAGTGGAACCTTGATGCCGGACGCCATGCCCGCGAAAATCGCAACCCGGCAGATTATATCAAGGCCAGCTACTATCATGTGTGGCTCTATGGCCTCGAAGTTCTGTTGCGTCAAAGAGACCTGCTTTTGGAAGGCGAGCTGGAAACCGGTAAGTTACAAAAAACCCGACCGGTTAAAGGTTTTCTGCGCGCCGACCAGGTGGATGAGGTTCTTCAAGCCGGCGGGTCGTGTGATCGACAAATAACTGCCAGTGCACAATTTGCCGTGAGCGACAAAATACGCGCCCGCAACCTCAATCCCAAAACCCACACCCGCCTGCCCGGCTATGCGCGTGGAAAAACCGGCGTCATAGCCGCCGTTAACGGCGGCTTTGTTTTGCCTGACTGCAATGCTCGTTTTCTTGGTGAAAACCCGCAACATTGCTACAGCGTGCGCTTTGAGGCAGCCGAACTGTGGGGCAGTGACGCCACTGCCAATTCATGCGTTTATATAGACATGTGGGAGTCCTATCTTGAGCCCGTCTGACATTAATCCTCCAGAAAACCCGGTCTTTTTCCCCGGCCAGCCCCATGACAGTGACGGGCCGGTATTTCGCGAGCCGTGGGAGGCCCAGGCCTTTGCCATGGCAGTATCACTGAACAAATCAGGGCTGTTTACCTGGACGCAATGGACCGAAACAATCGGCGCCCTGATTGCCGCTGACAGCCGCCCGGACACCACCGGCGAGCGCTACTATGAATACTGGCTCAGCGCGCTGGAGCACTTGGTGGCGGCCAATACACAGATATCATCTGACCTGCTAAAAACACGAAAAAACGCCTGGGACAAAGCCGCCCGGGCCACACCGCATGGTGAGACAATTGAACTGGGCCGCGACAAAATGTAAGATTAAATTGCAACAAAAAGTTTCACCAGCAGCGAGCAAACTGCGAGCCGCCACTAATGTGTCGCGCCCGCGCAGGCCCAATGCGAAGCATTGGAATCGCTGTTAAGCGAAAACAAAGGACAAAAAATGAGCGAACCCCTGACAACTTTCCGCCAGTTGATGGCTCCGATCACACCGGAACAGTTTTTCGAAGAATATTACGACAAAAAAGCGCTGTACATTCCAGGGAACGCTGAAAAAATTTCTGATATCTGTTCCTGGAACCATATCAACGATCTCCTGCAGATGGTCACCAACTGGTCCGACAAAAATCTGAAAATCGTCATCGATGCAAAAACTGTTCAGCCGCAAAGTTTTTGCGAAAAAGCGGCCAACCGCGAACGCCTGAGCACCATGCGCCCGCAGCCGCACAAAGTCGCCCAGATGTTTGAGCAGGGTACAACCGTTGTTCTCGATTTAATAGAAACCATGAACCCCGGCATCCGCGCCGCCACCGAGGCCATTCAGATGGCCACGGGCTTTCGTGTCTCGTGCAATGCCTATTGTTCGCGCCAGCAGCGCAAGGCCTTTGACAGCCATTTTGATTCCATGGACGTTTTTGCCCTGCACATTGAGGGCACCAAAACCTGGCGCGTCTACAAAGGACGGTTTGAAAACCCGCTGGAACGTGCCGGTTACGACAACCCCAGTCATTCGCCCGAGTTTCTCGAAAAGGACAAAGGCGAGTTGTTGATGGAAATCGAGATGAAACCGGGTGATATGCTCTATCTGCCCAAAGGCGT
>CAZVAZ010000283.1:0-3675 GCA_964625235.1 uncultured Hyphomicrobiales bacterium | reverse complement strand
GACAGGTCCATCACCGTATCCGCACCCCAGCGCGTCGCCCACACCATTTTGTCAACTTCTTCGGCAACACTTGATGTCACCGCCGAATTACCGATATTGGCGTTGATTTTAACCAGAAAATTACGCCCGATTATCATCGGTTCAGATTCTGGATGATTGATATTGAGTGGTATAACCGCACGCCCGCGCGCAACTTCAGAGCGCACGAATTCAGGTGTTACGAACTCAGGTATTTCCGCACCAAAGCTTTCACCATCGGCAACACGTTCAGCCGCCTTTTCAACCGCCTGTTTGCGCCCCATGTTTTCACGCTCGGCAATATAGATCATCTCTTTGGTGATGGTGCCCTGACGCGCATATTCAAGCTGGGTAACAGCCTTGCCGTCTTTGGCGCGAAACGGTGTATGTGTTACCGGAAAATCGCGCTCCCGGTGTTTGTCGCCAACCACACCGTTATCTTCGAGTTTGATTTCACGGCCCGCATAAGCCTCAACATCACCGCGCTCCAAAATCCACTTTTCGCGAGTTCTCGGCAGGCCTTTTTCAAGGTCTATTACATAGTCATCATCGGTATAAATTCCCGATGTGTCATAGATCCGCAACGGATCATCGCCGGAAGAAGGATGAACAAAAATCTCCCGGTGCGGCACCCGCACATCAGGATCGTGAGCACTTGTGGTGTAGACTTTTTTGGAACCCGGCAAAGCACCGGTAGTGACTTTCAAATCAGCCAGAATGTCGGTTGGTTTATGAATATTCATGTGGATCTCCTAATCTTGCACAACAGGAAATCCGAAGCATGTATGGTCAAGGGTTTCCGTCCCTCCGCCAGCATGACCCGGATCAGGTTTTTAGGGTTCACTGCCACAACACAGCATCTCAGTTCCAAAAACAGAACACCCCTCGGAATGCGTTCAACCTAACCTATTTGCGTTGAGTGCGATAGCTTTGAAATGCCCGCGTGTGTAAAACCGGAAATCGTGGGAGAGTGCGTGCCTGATCCTGCTCAAAATAAATCACGCCAAACGGCGCTCAATGGTGATTTTCCGGGAAATCATGGCAAACACAACCGATATTACGGTTGTATATACCGCCATCCACAAAACCTGGGTTTTGACATTAATGCCCCAGTCAATAAGTGCGCCCATAACCCCCGGTCCCAGTGCCGTTCCCAGAACCATAACTGCAATGGCCAGCGCTCTTATGGCACCGAGGTTTCTGGTTCCATAGATTTCCGCCCACAAGGTGCCGAGCAAGGTGCTGGCGATACCCGACGTCATACCCATCAGGCCCATATAAAAATAGGCATGGGATATCGGACCGGCCAGGCCCAGAACAATTAAACCGACAGAAAGAGGCAACAGATAAACCGGCAATATTCGCAAGCATCCAAACCGGTCTATTGCCAAGCCTGAGATAAATGAAAACAGCAAAACGTTGCCGGAAAAAACCGGGAAAGTTAAAACATACTCAACCAGCGTCCAGCCTTTATCGGCAACGATATATGCCTGATGGAAGAAAAGTGCGGTGACGGTAAATGACGGAATGATCATGCCCGGTATCAGCGCCCAGAAAAACCAGTGCTCCAGCACTTCAGTCCGTGTCCAGTGGCGCATCCCCATACCGGCATTGCTGTGATCGGCATCATCAACACCGGGTTGGCGCTCATGCCGCAACATAAAAAAGACGGTTGGCGCCAGTATCACGCCCAATACAACAGCCGCTGCCAGCCAGGTATTCTGCCAGCCCACCACAGCTATGACGCTCACCGCCACAACCGGAATAAAACCCTCGCCAAAACTGATACCCAGACCGGCAATGGCCACCGCCCGCCCGCGCCGGCGCGCAAACCACCGGGCCATGGCGGTAATGGCAATATGGGTCATCATGCCCTGACCGCACAATCGCAAACCGTAGATGACAACCCCCAGCATAATCACTGAATTGACATTGGCCATAGCTACCGCCAGCACAATCAGGCCGCAATAGATTATCATCGCCAAAGTGCGCACCCGCACCACATCAGCCACCCGTCCGATCATCAGCAAAGTTGCCGCTGAACAAAATGTCGCAATGGTATAAAGCCCACCCCAGTCACCATTGCTCAGGGAGAATTTTTCCCGCAACGGCTCAGCAAACAGGGCAATAAAAAAGGTCTGGCCGACACTGGATGAAAAAGTCAGCAAAATACCGGCACCCAGCCACGTCGCATTGTCGCGCAGGAAATGGTCAGATTTCACTCAAGAGCTTTCATAAATTTATCAGGGTTTGGAATCACTGTTTGAATTTACATACTAAATGTGAAAGCCTGCCAGGCGAAGCATGATCTATTTCTAGAGAAAGAAAGATGAGACTAAATGTCAGCAAAACATCCTGCACCGGGTTTTATTGGTTTGGGCCAGATGGGTAATCCCATGGCCGCAAATATTGCAAAAGCCGGTTTTGACCCTCTCTGTTTCGACAGCGCCGGCACCATCGAGCGCACCCCGGACAAGGCCAGACCCGCCACATCTCTGGCCCAGGTGGCCGCTCAGGCGGATACTATTTTTCTGTCCCTGCCCAATGGGAAAATCGTCCAGTCCGTAGTGGAGCAGATAATTGACAGCCCTGATCGCCGGACCTCCGTGATCATCGACCTGTCTACCACCGGCCCAAAAGCTGCCCGCACAGCCGCTGACATTTTAAACAAAGCCGGTATTGAATTTATCGATGCCCCGGTAAGCGGCGGACAGGCCGGAGCGATTGCCGCCACCATAACCTTGATCTGGGCGGGATCGAAACTGCAACTTGATCGCCACAGAGCCATCATTGATGCTTTTTGCGGCAACCCTTTTCATGTCGGCGAAAATCCCGGACAAGGCCAGGCACTCAAGCTGCTCAACAATTTTCTCTCGGCAACTGCAATGGCGGCAACCTCGGAGGCTGTGCTCTTTGGTCTCGCCCACGGCCTTGACATGAAAACCATGCTCGACGTGGTCAATGTGTCAACCGGGCAGAATACGGCCTCGCGCGATAAATTCCCCCAACGCATTTTAACCGGCACCTATGATGCAGGATTTTTCGCCGAACACCTTAACAAAGACGTACAACTCTACATCAATGAAGTGCATGATGCCGCCACACCATCGAATGTTGGCGACACAGTTTCAGAAATCTGGCAAAGCGGCACCGACAGCTTTGCGCCCGGCACAGATTTTACCCGGATATTTGAATTTATTGGCCAGCAGAAATCATGAGGTTTTAATAACCCTCATCAAGCAGAGGAAAGGCTGAACAGGTATTTTGCTGATTAACCGCCCGTGCCTGAGCAAGATAGCTGCCATCAAGTTCCTGAAGGCTGCGCACGCCCAACAATCCCAGCGTTGTATCAAGCTCGAGATGCAAAAGTTCCATCGCCCGCACTACGCCCGGTGCCCCGGCTGCAGCGGCTGCAAGCACATACATGCGCCCGATGCCCACAGCTGTTGCACCCAGACACAGCGCTTTGACAATGTCCGAACCGCGCATGATGCCGCCATCGGCAATAACTTCGATGCGCCCGCCAACAGCATCAACAATCTCGGGCAGAAAATCCATTGTCCCCAGCCCGTGATCAAGCTGGCGACCACCATGATTGGACGCATAGATTGCATCCATACCGCACTCAACCGCCAGACGCGCATCATCGCCGGTGGC
>CAZVAZ010000282.1:0-3675 GCA_964625235.1 uncultured Hyphomicrobiales bacterium | reverse complement strand
TGTGCCCAGCGCAGACCAAAACCATAGCGGATGGCATCGTCAATTTCTTCCGTCGTCGCCACCTCGTCCTTGACCAGCCACAGCGCTTCGCGCCACACAGCTTCAAGCAGTCGATCCGCAATAAAAGCTTCAATTTCCTTACGTACATGGAGCGGATGCATGCCGAGATTTTTGTATATTTCTTTAGCCCGCTCAACGGTGCGGCTGGAAGTCTGCTCACCGCCAACCAGTTCCACCAGCGGCAGCAGATAGACCGGATTAAAAGGGTGAGCCACCAGCAAGCGCCCCGGATGCAACATTTTTTCCTGAAGTCTGGTGGGTAAAATACCCGAGGTGGAAGACGCAATAAGAGCATCCTTTGCCGCAGCCGTTTCGATCTGCGAATATACTGATTGCTTAAGCTCAAGCTGTTCCGGCACAGCCTCAACAATAAGTTCGGCATCCATGACAGCTTGTTCAGTCGTGTCACAATAATTCAACTTGCCGGGTGTACGAGCAGGCACATCACTCAGTTTATTTGCAGCAAGAGCGGCATTGGCCAACACTGCATCTATCTTTTGTTTTGCATCTGCCGCCGGATCAAAGACAGCTACATTAACGCCATTGTGCAATAACCGCGCAACCCAGCCAGCGCCAATTACCCCGCCGCCAATCACCGCTGCGTTAAGCACCATCTTCACCCCCACCGCTTTTGCAGCTTGAGTTTTTCACGCACCTGCTCAGGGCTCATAATGCTGTACCCCATCGAAGTGGCGATTGCGACAGCGCGGGCGACCAGGTCGCCATTGCTTGCCAGTTCACCCTTTGCCAGCCACAGATTATCCTCCAGCCCGACGCGAATATTACCACCACTCAAAATCGCCAGCGCCACATAGGGCAGTTGATTGCGACCAATGGAGAATGCCGAAAAAATCCAGTCTTCAGGCAGGTTGTGCACCAGAGCGTTTAGCGTCGCAATATCATCAGGCGCACCCCAGGCAATTCCCATGCACAATTGCACCACCACGGGATCATCAATCAGGCCTTGATTTTTCAACCACTTGGCCAACTCGAGATGGCCACTGTCAAACACCTCTATTTCCGGTCGTACCCCGAGACTTTGAATCTGCTGCGCCATTTCTTTGAGCATTGATGGCGTATTGGTCATGATATAATCGCCTTCACCAAAATTCATGGTGCCGCAATCAAGCGTGCAGATTTCAGGTAAAAGTGCCGCCACATGCTCAAGGCGCTCGGCAGCGCCAATCATATCGGTGCCGATAATGTTCAACGGCAAAGGTTTTTCTGCCGATCCGATCACCAGATCCCCGCCCATGCCTGCGGTCAGGTTCAAGACCACATCGACTTGCGATTGTTTGATATAATCAACCACCTCGACATACAGGGCGGGATCGCGCGAGGGTGCACCTGTGTCTGGATCGCGCACATGTATGTGAGCTACCGCAGCCCCCGCCTCAGCCGCTTCAATAGCTGCATCGGCAATTTCACGCGGTGTCACCGGCACCTTGTCTGAACGCCCTGCTGTGTCGCCCGAACCGGTGACAGCACAGGTTATAAAAACATCCCGGTTGGCAGAAAGTCCCATAGCAATTCCTCCATTTCCTCGGATAATTTTCAGCCAAAACTGATATCTTTAATTGACATTTTACGCATTTTTTTTGATAATTTGCGCAATGGCTCTCTTTTCCCTCTCTACCGCACCTCTGGCCATCACAGTGCTGATTTTACCGGATTGCTCGATGATGTCAGTTGCCTGCACGCTGGACCCCATGCGCGCAGCAAACCGGCTGTCGCACACATCCATTTTCCAGTGGCACATTCAAACCCTCGATGGCCATCCGGTTGAAATGACATGCGGCTTGCCAATAGCTGCGCAATCGACATTTGGCGAGAAAACCGACACTGCCATTGCCGACAACCGGATTTTGATCATAATTGCCGGTTTTGACAGCAATCAGCACGCGCAAAAAGATGCGGTTGTCAAATTATCCAGATTGGCGTCAAACTTTGATTTTGTTGGCGGTATTGAAGCGGGCAGCTGGCTGATGGCGCGCGCCGGGCTGCTTAACGGCCACAAGGCAACAACCCATTGGGAAGACCTCGAGGATTTTGCCATTGCCTATCCTCAAATAGACGTGATTCCCGACAGGTTTGTTGTTGACGGTCGTTATTTCACCACCGGTGGGGCCTCTCCCACTTTTGATTTCATGTTGCATCTGATCCGCAAGCGCCACGGTACAGCCTTCGCCATGGAGGTAGCCAGTGTTTTTATCTACGATGAAACATACCCTTCAACCCAGCCACAACCGCTGGTCTCTCTGGGCCGCCTGCAGGTGATGGAGCCTCGGGTTGCCGCAGCCATCAGAATTATGGAAGATCATCTTGATGAGCCGGTATCCACACAGGAGATGGCTCAATCGCTGCAGATTTCAGTTCGCCTGCTGGAAGTTTTGTTTAAATCAGCCCTGCAGTTTTCACCCGGCCACTATTATCGCCATTTGCGCCTGCAGGCGGCCAGGCGGCTGATCATTGACACCCGGCTTTCTGTCCTCGAAATTGCCCTCAGAACCGGCTTTGGATCGACTTCAGCCTTTTCACGCGCCTTCAAAAAACAGTTTGGCCATAGCCCGAACAACTGGCGCAAATTAAATGCTGCTTAATCGTAAGAGGCCATTTTTATGCAGGCGGTTAAATATTTGGCTATTTGGCCACTTTAGCACTATATAACGGCTATTATGGATGACACGAGCAATAATATCCCTTTTCGCAAGATGAACGGGCTTGGCAACGACTTTGTCGTGCTTGATGCACGCCGCTGTGTCATCCCCATGAATGAGGCGATTGCCGAGGCAATTTCCAATCGTCACACTGGTATTGGCTGCGACCAGTTGATCATTATTGAAACCGATAAAACCGCTGACGCCTTCATGCGCATTCATAATGCAAGCGGTGGCGAAGTTGAAGCCTGTGGCAATGCGACCCGCTGCATTGGTGATATTTTGATGAATGAAAACGACACATCGTCTGTCACCATCAGGACAATAGCCGGAATGCTTTTGTGCAGCCGTTCTTCTGGGTCCGGCATGATTACAGCTGACATGGGAACACCAAAACTACGCTGGGATCAAATCCCCATCGCCGAGGAAATGGACACGAGGCTGATAGAGTTGCAGATCGGCCCCATAGATGACCCCATTCTGCACAGCCCCAGCGTCGTCAATGTCGGCAATCCCCACTGTATTTTCTGGGTGGATGATGTGGAAGCCTACGATCTTGAAAACATCGGCCCCATGCTGGAACATCATCCCATGTTTCCGGAGCGTGCCAACATTTCGCTGGCTCACGTCACCTCGCCTGAAGATATTACCTTGAAAGTCTGGGAACGCGGCGTCGGCCTCACCAAAGCATGTGGCTCAGCGGCGTGTGCCGTTGTGGTTGCAGCATCACGCAAGAATATCACCGGGCGCAAAGCCACGGTTCACCTACCCGGCGGCGATTTGATGATGGAATGGCGCCAGGATGACGACCACATTTTAATGTCCGGGCCTTACGAGTATGAATTTGACGGTACGCTGCCAAGCGAGATGTTTAACGCAACGGTGAATTCATGAACGCCCCCGTCAAAACACCGGAAATCATTACCTTTGGCTGCCGCCTCAATTCATATGAATCAGA
>CAZVAZ010000281.1:0-3680 GCA_964625235.1 uncultured Hyphomicrobiales bacterium | reverse complement strand
TTTAATTCTGCGGCTCTTCTGAGCCAGCAGCCCCGCCCACTTCGCTTGAGTGGACGGCCCCAAAATCTAGCAATCAAAGTAAGGGTGTCTTAAACAGTATGGTTAACGAATATTCAGGTTAACTCTTGGTAATCACGGGCTTTAATTTGTTTCAATTTAAAACAAATGCGTAGCAGATGTGTGAAAAACACCAACTTCAACGCAAGCGTCAGATCGAGCGATCAACAAGCTGCCCGGTTCCCTTGTCCAGGGGCGAGGATTTGATATCACCGTCAGAAGAAGACCGGTTGTTTTTCCAGTCAGATTTTTTATCCGAGCTTTCATCCCCATGAACGGTTGGTACCGGATCCACATGATTGTTGGTGAGGGCGGTGTCATGACCGGGAGAAATGGATTGGCGTGCCCGTGGTGTGGGCAAGTCGCGTTTTGATGTGGATGAAATCCAGCGCGAGGGTACGGACAGCATTAAGAGAAACCTCTCTAGTTTGCCTGCCCCAGGAGTTTATTATTTAACCCCGATAAGTATGTCGGCGAAGTATGAATCAAAAGTAAACGGCAAGAAATAATCAGTTTCAGCCGGTTTTTTCCCTATTTCACCGGGAAATGGATTTTTAAAACTTTCTGTCAATGGCAATAGCCGCCGCGCGATGGCTGCCTTCAACCCCCACATGCGCATTGGCACCATAGCACGTAGGTCCAGCTTTTGCTTCACGGGCAGCTTCGGCAATAACATTGACAACGCTTTCCGAAACCGATTTTGCTGCGGCCAAAGCCTGCAGGTTTTGCTGCAGCGTGGTATTAAATGCATCCAGGATTTTACGCACATTGTTGACTTCAACCGGTGCCTGGGCGCCAACCAGGGCGGCGTGTTCCTTAAACAGATTGAAATCCTTCAGGTAGGCTTGCGTATGTTTGAGTTTTTCAGGCTGCAAAGCTTCGATGCCGAAGGTATTGTGTTGCTGCAGCAAACTGGTTTCATTGGCCAGGACCTCTGTCATGGAGGTGATGCAGTCATTAAGGCGATCACAAAGACCAATAGCATCGGCGCGGTTGGAAATCGTTAGACGTGGCAACGTTTGTTGGGGTGCCTGATCTGGGTTTGTCATTAGCTGTTTGCCTCCTGCATACTCAAAATTTCTCTGTAAACCTGGTCGGCAACACCAATGCCACCGTTGGCCGCCGTGGCTTTGGCATATTGCTCGTTCATCATGTCGCGATAGACTTTTTCACCATACCCGCCGCCAAAAATACCCTCAGTGCTGAGGCCGGAAAACATCTGGTTTATATAGGTCGTCAGAAACGAGGCTTCGAATTCCTCAGCAACTTTCCGCGCCTTGTCTTCCGAGGAAGATTTATCCAAAGCACCTGCCTTTATAGCGCTCTGAACGTCGAAAACCGGTTTTTGAGCGACGTTTACAAGGGTTGAATCCAGCATTACATCACCTCGATTTCTGCTTGCAGGGCACCTGCCGCTTTTATTGATTGCAGGATGGAAATCATGTCGCGCGGGCCAATCCCCAGGGCATTGAGTCCATCAACAAGGCTCTGCAGGCTGACACCGTTTTTAACGATGGCAAGTTTGTTGTCACCACCATTATCCACGGTGACTTCAGTTCTGGGTACCACCACCGTTTCTCCGCCAGGTGCCAGCGGTGCTGCCTGGCTCACCTGCGGTGTCTCCGAGATGGTGACCGTCAGATTGCCCTGGGCGATTGCCACCGTTGACACCCGAACGTTACTGCCAATGACGATGATACCTGATTGCTCATCGATGACGACTTTTGCCGGAATATCAGGTTCAACCCGCAACTGTTCGATGTCGGTGAGAAGGCCCATCATGTTTGTTTTTATTTCCGGAGTGAGAAAAAGCCGCACTGTAGCGGGGTTTTCGGCCTTGGCTATCTTGAAACCGATGAATGAGTTAATCACATTGGCAATACGAGTGGCCGTGGTGAGGTCCGGGTTGCGCAGGGCCAGACGCAGGGTTTTAAGGGCCAGAAAATCATACTCAATTTCACGCTCTATCAAAGCGCCATTGGCGATGCGACCGACAGTGGGAACGCCGCGGGTGATTGAGGCAGCATCTCCCTGGGCAGCAAACCCGCCGATTGCCAGAGATCCCTGAGCCACAGCGAAAACCTCACCGTTTGCACCCACGAGCGGTGTAACCAGAAGGGTGCCACCTTGAAGAGAGGTTGAATCACCAAGGGCTGAAATAGTCACATCCATGCGTGAGCCCTGAGTGGCAAAGGCCGGCAGGTTGCCGGTTACGATGACGGCGGCGACATTTTTGGTGCGCAGATTGGTGTTGCGCGTATTAACGCCCATGCGTTCCAGCATGCCCTGCAGGCTTTGCAGGGTGAACGGCGAATTATTGAGAGAATCGCCGGTACCGTTCAACCCCACGACCAAACCATAACCGATGAGCTGGTTTTCCCGCACCCCTTCAATATCAACCAGGTCCTTGATCCTGGAACTGGCGAATGAGGACGTCGGCAGGTTAAAAACAAGCAATGCCAGGAAAAGAATCACGCTGCTTAATGCTCTGCGCGGGTGGCAAAAAAGTATCATTTTGAAACACATCATCGGTGGACCCGGTAAATCAATAAAATTTGTTAACAGTACTAAAGCGAAAATCATGCCAGTTTTAAGTTTAATGAAAAAAATACCAACATGTTGAAAAGAAACAGAAAAAGTAAATCACTCTACTTTTAAAACTTGATTGATATGACGTTTTCCGTCACCAGCTAGGCAAAAATTGCCATGGTTAACGCAATGTTAATGCAAGAGGAGTGAATTGATCACATCAACGTCTGAACGATTAGGAGGTTGCTTTGGCATTTGGGCTCTTAACATTAAACTTTGGCATCAAACCCCATGCGGATTAATCGACAAGGTGCTTTAAACCGATCAGCCTCGGCCAAACGTCCGGCCGGCAGGGCCGGTGGCGGTCAAAGCTTTTCGATTGAACAGGCAAGCGCTGGTGGAGCTGCCAGCGCAGTGCAGGCACCGCGTCCGCTTGGCTCGGTTGATGCTCTGCTGGCTTTGCAAGAGCTGCCCGATGCCGCAACCTCCACCCGGCGCGCACTTCGTCACGCGGAAAATGTTCTTGATGCTTTGGAAGATGTTCAGATGGGGCTTGTGGTGGGGGCTTTGCCACAAGCGCAGTTAAAGCGCCTGCTGGGACTTATCCGGCGTGAGCAAGACCAGGTGCCGGACCCAAAACTTACGGAAATTCTCAAAGAAGTTGAGCTAAGGGCCCAGGTGGAACTGGCCAAACTTGGTGAATTTGTTTGAAAAATCAAAGCCTGCCTTGACGAAATCAAAATAAATATTTCTTGAGTTGTAAAATTCTCATAAATTTATATAGTTCGCGCCAACTGGTACAATCCACATTGCAAAGCCAAAGGTAGATTTATGGAAAAAAAAGCCAACGGTGCAACAAAATCTCGCAATGGCGAAGCCTTCATGAATGACAAGCAGCGCGATTATTTTCGCGACAGGCTGAATGACTGGAAAAACGAAATTTTTCGGGAAAGCAAGGAAACACTTTTAAATCTGGCGGAAGATACAAGCAAACTGCCAGACCCGGCTGACCGGGCATCGTCCGAGACTGAACGCTCATTGGAGTTGAGAACCCGGGACCGCCAGCGCAAATTAATCAGCAAGATTGATGACGC
>CAZVAZ010000280.1:0-3687 GCA_964625235.1 uncultured Hyphomicrobiales bacterium | reverse complement strand
TTGAAAACTTCGGGAACGGGGCTAGGTAACCGGTTTCAAGGGTTTTGATGTCGAACCCGGCTGCTTTAATCAGCCCGGGGATATCGCGATTGACATTGCAGCCCCCGGCAATCCTGTTCCAAAAGGGATTTATGCGGTCCTGCCAGCGTGCAACATTCAAGTCGGGTGAGCGCCCGTGTTCGCAAAACAACAGCATGCCATCGGGTTTCAGGACCCGGCGCATTTCGGCCAGCGCCCGTTCAGCCACAGGGATGGTGCAGGCCGAATAGGTCAGGACAACAGTGTCGGCGAGATTATTGTCGAGGGGCATATCTTCTGCCGAGGCGTTGAGTATCTCAACTTCCAGTGGAGTTTTTTTGATGCGGGTTTTGGCCAGAGCCGTCATCTCGGCTACCGGATCAACACCGATGATGTGTTTGACTTTGGTGGCATCGTAAAATGCCAGATTGTGTCCGGGGCCAATGCCGATTTCAACCACGACGCCGGTAGCCTGGGGAATGGTCATAGCTCTCTGCTTTGCAATGGCGGCAACGCCACAGGCAATATTCACCAGCTTTGGCATTATGTGTCTGTCGTAAAACCCTGTCATATCATCCGTTTAAGTTGTTTTCCTGAGCCGGGCTGCGAACCTGCCATCAATAGCGATTAATCCCAGGGCAATAAACGCCATTCCTGCAATATGAGTGATTTTCAACTGCTCATCAAGCACCAGAACACCTAAAGCAATGGCACTGATGGGAATCAGAAATGTTACCAGCGACACATTGGTGGCACCCGCCAGTTTTAATATCCGAAAGAAAAACACGTAAGCCAGCGCCGTGCTGAATAAAGCCAGCGTAATTACTGCAGCGATTGTGGATAGGCTGGGCAGAGTTTGGGAGGACAAGGGTTCGAAATAGAGAATGACTGGCAATAAAATGATGCTGGAGGCGGACAATTGCCCGGCGGCTGTGATAACGGGAGGCTGACTGGCAAATCTGCGCCCGAAAATGCTGGCGAAGCCATAAGAGAGCGCCGCTGCCAGAATGGCCAGTTGAGCCGTCACATTTCCTCCGACAGTCCCCAAAAGTCCCGGGCCAATCATGATCGCAACGCCTGCTATGCCACAAACGACACCGAATATGCGGGCCTTCGTCAGCTTTTCGTCACTGGCCAGAAAATGCACCAGCACCACGGTAAAAAGCGGCGTGGTGGCGTTGAAAACCGCGGCAAGCCCGCTGGCAATATAGATCTGCCCCCAGAAAATCAAGCTAAAAGGAATACAATTGTTGAGCACGCCCATGATGAAAAATGAACGCCAGGTTTTTAGATCAAAAGGTAATCTCAATCCGGTCAGGTATGCAAACACTATGAGCACTACGGCAGCGAGACTAACGCGGGCCAGCACCAGCGTCAGTGGTGGTATTTCGCGCACGGCGTAGGCTGCGAAGAAAAACGATCCGCCCCAAAGCAGCGACAGGGCAATCAGCAAGACCCAGGCTTCACGCCCCATTCTCAAATCGATTTTCTGTGTCATGGGATATGATTTATACCAGAGAGAAAAAACCGCCACCCGTTTATTGCTGTTCTTACATGAAACCTTGTGGCTAAATATCTGCGGTCGTTTTTTTCCGCAACCAATGATTAAGTGCGCCACCTATGTCGGTCGAAATATTCTTACTCGTTATTCTTGCCGCGGCCCTGCATGCGGGCTGGAACGCAATTGTCAAGATGCGTGGTGATCGCCTTGTGGTTATGGGATTAATTGCTGCCGCCGGTGGTATTATTTTCCTGCCCGGCCTGTTCCTGTTTCCGGCCCCCGCACCCGAAGTGTGGCCGCTGCTGGCGCTTTCGATTGCCATTCGGTGCCTCTACAGTTTTTTCCTGTGTTACGCCTATGACAATGGTGATCTTGGTCAGGTTTACCCCATTGCACGTGGCACAGCACCGCTATTGGTTGCTGTGGGAGCCTTCGTTTTGGTTGGTGAAAGCCTGTCTTTTGTGGCGCTTTTGGGCATCCTGTGCCTGGTGGCTGGTGTCTTAAGTCTGATTTTTGACAGCGGCTCAATGTGGAAGAAAAACCAACAGGCAATAATCTATGCCCTGCTCACCGCCTTTTGCATTGCCGCTTATACGGTTGTTGATGGCATTGGCGTGCGGAACTCAGGCTCGATCATGGGGTTTGCCGCCTGGCTGACGGTGGGCGATGGTATTTTCCTGTTTGCGCTGGCCGCTGTCCTGCGCGGTAAAGCCGTGGTGCGTGTGGCAAAAGCAAATCTTGCCGCCTGTTGCATAGGTGGCCTGATGCAGGCGGGAGCCTACTGGATTATCATTGTTGCTCTGGCCGTTGCCCCCATGGCGATGGTATCGGCTTTACGCGAAACAAGTGTGTTATTCGCCGCCGTTCTCTCAACATTTATTCTGAAAGAAGGCATGGGCGTGTGGCGCTTTATCTCTGCCGGCCTGATCACTCTTGGCATGGTCATAATGCGTACGGATAAAACTTAACACCGGAGAATTTACAGGGATTTTCTTCCAGCAAAAATTTTCTATGGGAATATCTGAGGAAATTCTGATACAATACACAGGCTTAAGATATATCAGGTGAAAGTAACAGGCCACTGAACCGGGCATTCCAGACTGCCTCAACACCTGATTAATCAGGAAAATCAGGTTACACCTGCTACGCAAGACCGGAATTATATAAAATGCACCTGGCACGAGGAGTTCTGTCAAATGGGTATTCCTTCAATCAAACAGCATAAAAAAGAGGTTGCGGCAGCCTGGGCTGTACATGCATTTACCGCATCCGGTGTTGTGTTGGGGTTTCTGGCCGTTGTCGCAATTCTGGAAGGCGATAAAATTGCAGCATTTATGTGGCTGGGCCTTGCCTTGTTCGTTGATGGTATTGACGGTGCGCTGGCGCGGCGGGTGCGGGTGCGTGAAGTCACGCCTCAGGTAGACGGTGCCACACTTGATAACGTGGTTGATTTTTTCAACTATGTGGCGGTGCCGGCCCTGATGATCTACTGGTTCGGCCTGGTGCCACCGGGATGGGAAATTGTTACCGCAGCCGGAATTATGGCGGTTTCATGCTACACGTTTTCCAATACCAACATCAAAACGGCCGATTTTTATTTTGTCGGATTTCCCGCAGTCTGGAACCTGCCGGTGTTGTATTTCCACGTGCTGCAAACAGACCTGTGGATCAATCTAGTGGTCATTATAATTCTGGCCATACTGACATTTGTGCCGCTAAAGTTCGTTCACCCTTTAAGGGTGAAAGACTGGCGGACAATTACAGTTCCCATGACGGTATTATGGGCGGCAACGTCTTTACGTCTGGTGCTGATTTCGCCAGACGTCAACACCGCCCAGGAAGCCTCACCGCTGCTGTTCTGGCTGTGGGTTCTGGCTTCGGTCTATTTCGTCATTCTGTGTATCTGGCGCTCGTTGCGCAAACCGGCGGCTGATTAAATTAAAAAATAATCCCCTTGGTCTATTGACCACCTTTTCATAAACACAGACGAGTGCTATAGGAAGCTCATTCCTGTCGGCATCTGACCCGGCAATCCCAGCTTTCCCAGACGAAATGAGGTTTTATTTCATGACGAAGATCAAGGTTACAAATCCGGTTGTTGAACTCGATGGCGACGAGATGACCAGAATCATCTGGCAACTTATCAAAGACAAGCTCATCCATCCCTA
>CAZVAZ010000279.1:0-3698 GCA_964625235.1 uncultured Hyphomicrobiales bacterium | reverse complement strand
CAATGTCTTTGGTGTCGAGAATATCAAGATATTCATCAATCATGTTGAAGAGTTCGAACCTGAATTCGAATTTCCCGCCTGAATTGTGCAATCTTCGAAAAGCCTTCCCGGCCCGGCCCGGGCTGCCTTCTATGCTTTTGAACAAATCCGGGGTCATGGTGGTAATTCGGTCAATACAGCGCGAAATCATCACACCGCTTACCGGGTCTGCGAGAATAATCTTTGCTGAAACTCCGGCCAGCTCCGCCTGTTTGGCATTGAAGGCCTCAACGGCGCGGTCAATAAATTCCTCGGTACCGACACCGGGAATACGAACAATGATTTTACCACCGAAAAGCTCCTGGGCAAGACCGGTTTCAGGATCAAGCCGGAACACCAGATTGGTGAGCCCGCCAAGCCGGGTGGCGGTGTAGTCGCGGGGGGCAATGCCTTCAAATTGCGGCACACCATCCAAAGCTGATTGAACCTGCGCCAGCAATTCTTTCACGACCTACCCCTTAAAAACCCGCGCGAAAATCGTATCTACATGTCTGGTATGGTAGCCTAAATCAAACAGATTCTCCAACGCAGTGTTTGATAGTGTGTTGGAAACTTCAGCATCTGCTTTTAGCAACTCAAGAAAATTACCTTCTCCACGCCATACAGGCATGGCATTGCGCTGCACCAGATGGTAGGCATCTTCACGCGATACGCCCGCCTGGGTAAGGGCCAGCAACACTCTTTGCGAGTGCACGAGGCCACCAAGCTGGTCGAGGTTTTTCACCATGTTTTCAGGGTAGATCAGCAATTTTTCGATAACGCCAGTCAAGCGGTTAAGGGCAAAATCAAGGGTCACTGTAGCGTCCGGTCCAATTCCACGTTCAACCGATGAATGCGAGATGTCGCGCTCATGCCACAGGGCGACATTTTCCATCGCCGGTATAACTGCCATACGTACCAGGCGGGCCAATCCGGTGAGGTTTTCCGTCAAGATCGGATTGCGCTTGTGCGGCATGGCGGAAGAACCTTTTTGACCTTCCGAGAAAAACTCTTCGACTTCGAGAACTTCTGTTCGTTGCAGATGGCGTATTTCGGTGGCCACACGTTCAATTGAACTGGCGATCACGCCCAGAGTGGCAAAAAACATGGCATGACGGTCGCGCGGGATGACTTGAGTTGAAATTGGCTCGGGCTGCAATCCCAGCTGTTCAGCCACATGAATTTCCACTGAAGGGTCAATATTGGCGAAAGTGCCGACAGCGCCGGAAATGGCACAGGTGGCAATATCAGCGCGGGCGGCCAGAAGCCGGGTTTTGTTGCGTTCAAATTCAGCATAGGCTGCGGCAAGCTTGAGGCCGAAGGTTACCGGTTCGGCATGAATGCCGTGGCTGCGGCCAATGCAGATTGTATCTTTGTGCTCATAGGCGCGGCGTTTTAGAGCTGCCAGCAGCTTGTCGAGGTCGGCGAGCAGAATGTCGGCAGCCCGCACCAGTTGCACATTAAAACAGGTATCGAGCACATCAGACGAGGTCATGCCCTGGTGGACAAAACGCGCATCTTCACCAACGTATTCAGCCAGATTGGTGAGAAAGGCGATGACATCATGTTTGACTTCGCGCTCAATTTCGTCAATGCGTTCGACCTCGAAGGCACCGCGCTCCCAGACAGCTTTAGCAGCTGATTTGGGAATTACACCCAGTTCGGCCTGGGCATCACAGGCGTGGGCCTCAATTTCAAACCAGATCTGAAATTTGGTTTTGGGCTCCCATATCTGGGTCATTTCTGCGCGGGAATAACGAGGTATCATGCGGCATCTTTCTGGTAACGAGGAAAAGGTGTGAAGGGCAATGATCTAGCAAATGGTGAGGTTAAGTTCAATGGCCAGCGCTGGATTTCCTTCGGTTATTGATATGTACAAACAAAAATGCGCCGACAAGACCGGATATAACCCCAAATGGCCACAATAAAACCAAGCCGAAGGTTTTGAACGAAAAGGCAGCGCTAAGGAAATCGGGAACTATACCTGTAAAAATACCTGCAAAAGTGTTGTGGCCGGGCTCTTGTCCGGTTTCAAAAAACTCAGGGATAACTTCAATTGCCACATAACTGACGGCACTTCCGATGAGGATGAACAGAATAACATTTGCCAGGCATAAAATGATAGATGTAGCATGAGGTGAGCGGCCAAAATGCGAAAACAGCCCCCATGAAATAATACCGGAGAAAATACCGGTGACAGCCAGGATAGTGACAATTATGACAGTGCGATAGCTATAGACCTGGCCTTGCAGATATAACTCCACAACAATTGAAGCAGCTACCAAAAGCCCGATCCACAGTCCGAAAAAGATAGATGTAAGTTTGGAATTATTCATTAAAACCGGATTTGTTCCACCGCCATATTGTATCCTTGTTCTTTACAACAGATTTGGTCAATTTCAACCATGACAAATATTGCCATGACAATTGCAGGTTCTGACCCCAGTGCCGGGGCGGGCATTCAGGCCGATCTGAAAACATTTTCGGCTCTGAACGTATATGGCACCACTGTGATTACTGCTTTAACAGCGCAGAATACGCGAGGTATTTCAGGCATCGAGCCGGTAAGGCCGGGGTTCGTCCGCGATCAGATTAATGCCATTTTTGACGATATGCCGGTTGATGCAGTTAAAATCGGTATGCTGGGGTCAGCTGAAATCATTGCCGCAGTGGCCTCTGCTTTGAAATCCCACAAACCTGCCCATGTGGTGGTTGATCCGGTTATGGTTTCCAGCAGTGGCAGGCGCTTGTTATCCCGGCAGGCGATTGAAGCCATGATTGCAGATATCTTCCCCCTTGCCAGCCTGCTCACGCCAAATCTTGATGAAGCAGCGGTTTTGCTGGATGAACCGGTTTTGCACGATCAAGAGGAGATGGACAAATGTGCTGCAAAAATCGCCCGCATGGGAGTTGCCGGCGTGTTGCTGAAAGGGGGACACCTGAAAGGGCAAAAAGCCGTGGACGTGCTTTATGCCGGCGATGAAATCGCCCATTTCAGTGCTGAGCGTATCAACACAAAAAACACCCACGGCACCGGTTGTACATTGTCTGCCGCAATCGCTGCTTTCCTGGCGCAAGGACACGACCTGTCACAAGCCATCGGCAAGGCCAAGACCTATACCACCGGGGCGATAAAAGCTGCTGATGAGTTGAACACAGGCGAGGGGGCAGGCCCGCTCAATCATTTTTGGGAAAAACAGTAACGTCGCCTTGTTCCGGTTTAGTCTCAGAGCCAAAGACAGCTGTGAATTCCCGCAGCAAAACATCATCAACCTCTGCCATGGTGACCTTTTTACCAAGGTCATGCAGACTGGTAATGCCATGGCCTTTAACGCCGCAGGCGACGATGCCGTCAAAATGTTCCAGGTCGGGGTTCACATTCAGGCTTAAGCCATGAAAAGTCACCCATTTGCGCACCCGGATGCCGATGGCGGCGATTTTATCTTCAACATCACCCCCCTTGTCCGGTCGCCTGACCCACACACCGACGCGGTCTTCACGGCGCTCGCCAATCACATCAAAGGCAAAGAGTGTGCGGATTAATACTTCTTCCAGCTGGGCGACATAAAGCCGGACATCAGGCGTTCTGCGTTTTAAATCCAGCATGATATAGGCAATTCTCTGTCCCGGTCCGTGATAGGTATACTGGCCGCCGCGCCCGGTGGCAAAGACAGGAAAGC
>CAZVAZ010000278.1:0-3720 GCA_964625235.1 uncultured Hyphomicrobiales bacterium | reverse complement strand
CCGGATTATTTCCATATCTGAAGGCCAGGCACGTCCACCCGTTCGCCAATTTGTCCAAAGAGCCGAAGCGCTGAGTGTCCGGGCCGATGTTCCCATTGAAGCAGGTGAGCAAACATTGAGTATTCGGGTCAATATCACCTGGGAGCTGGAATAAAGCTAACCTGCACAGGGAACAAAAAGGGTTGTTTCGCCAGGCACGCCGGGCAGAACGACATCGCGGTATTTCGTATAAGCATTGTCCGGCAGGCGTTTGACAAATTCCTCCGACATCAGCAAACGGCGATCGAAACTTGAGCACATATCGGCAATTCTCGAGGTGTAGTTGACGTCCCGCCCGATAACTGTGAAATCGAGCCGCGTTCCCGAGCCCACATTACCATAGGCAGGATTACCGAAATGCAGGGCAATGCCCGCGTGAATAGGCCGCTCACTACCCTTTTCACGTTCCATATTATGTTGGTCGATGGCCTTGAGAACCTTCTTCACCGCACCAAGAACACGGCCACAGGCATCAGCCCCCTGCCCGGCCTCTGCCCTGAAAATCGCCAAAACACCATCGCCGATAAACTTCAAAACCTCACCACCGGCAGCTTCAACATGGGGCACAACACAATCATAATACTCGTTGAGCACCTCAACCAGTTTTTCTTCCGACACCTGGCTGGACAGCCTGGTGAAATTGCGCATGTCCGCAAACATAATGGCAGAGCGCGTGCGTTTAACTTGCCCAAGATGAATATCACCCTCCAGAATCATCGCCGCCGGTTCTGCTCCCACGTAAGTTGCCAGTGCCGAGTGCATACGCTGGGCCGATGATTTTATTTCAGCAATGGCGCGAAAAGCCGGTAACACCTGCTCGATCAGCTCCAGGTGTGCCAATGTCAGGCCGCCGGCATCTTTGGTGGCAAAACTCAGCCCGTTTTGTACACTGTTGGAAAAAAACAATGGCAGACAGATATAATGGGTAAAACCCTGTTGTTTTAATTCTCGAATTATGCCGAATTGATCATCCGGCGTATCAGCCAGACAAAGTGATAGGGATTGCTGGTTTTCATGCACCCAGGCAAAAGGGCTGTGAGTATAAAGTCCATCAGTCCTGCTGCCATACAAAATCGGAATATAGGTGGAAGGCCCGACCGGTTTCCACACGCGGCCATAGCCGCTTTGTTCCGCGTGCAGAGTTTCAGCCAGATACATGGCGCGCTCGATCGGCACGCCCGCTTTCACCAGACGCTCGCAAAACCCGTCAAAAATCCGGGCGGGATCATTCTCGTCAATGGCCTCTTTCAACAACCAGTCGCTGATGTCAGCAGCGTGCACTATGCGCCCCTCGTTCCTAACAATCTCAGTAGACATTCTAGAGCAAGGCCGGGACAGTGCGGAGAATGGGACTGCTCCGGTTCGGATCCTACTTTATTGGATTACACTTTAGTTATCCAGAAAACTCCGGAGCTTGCGGCTGCGTGAGGGGTGCTTGAGCTTGCGCAGGGCCTTGGCTTCAATCTGGCGGATACGTTCGCGGGTTACCGAAAACTGCTGGCCGACTTCTTCCAGAGTATGATCGGTGTTCATGCCGATGCCAAAACGCATGCGCAACACGCGTTCTTCACGCGGCGTCAGTGAGGCCAAAACCCGCGTTGTGGTTTCGCGCAGGTTCGATTGAATAGCGGCATCAATCGGCAGGATTGCGTTCTTGTCCTCAATGAAATCGCCGAGATGACTGTCTTCCTCGTCACCAATCGGTGTTTCCAGAGAAATCGGTTCTTTGGCAATCTTGAGCACCTTGCGCACTTTTTCCAGTGGCATGGCAAGCTTGTTGGAAAGCTCTTCCGGTGTTGGTTCGCGGCCAATTTCATGCAGCATCTGACGCGACGTGCGCACCAGCTTGTTGATGGTCTCAATCATATGCACCGGAATGCGGATGGTGCGGGCCTGGTCAGCAATAGAGCGCGTAATCGCCTGACGGATCCACCATGTAGCGTAAGTTGAGAACTTGTAACCCCGGCGATATTCAAATTTGTCCACCGCCTTCATCAGGCCGATATTGCCTTCCTGAATGAGATCAAGAAACTGCAATCCGCGGTTGGTATATTTTTTGGCGATGGAAATCACCAGACGCAGGTTGGCTTCAACCATCTCCTTCTTGGCGCGGCGTGCTTCACGTTCACCTTTTTGCACCATGTGGGTGATACGGCGGAATTCGCTTATTTCCAGACCGGTTTCAGTCGCCAGTGCGAAGATTTCAGACCGAATGTCACCAACCGGCCCAACTTCCTGCTGGGCAAATGCTTTCCAGCCCTTGGCTTTCAAGGTGCCAACTTCTTCGAGCCATGTAGGATTAAGCTCGTTGCTTTGATATTCCTTGAGGAAATTTTCACGTTTAACACCCTGACTTTCAGCCAGACGCATCAAACGGCCTTCAAAACTCATCAAACGCTTGTTGATTTCGTAAAGCTGCTCAACCAGCGCTTCAATACGCGCATTGTTCAAAGACAGACCCTTGACGTCTTCTTCAATTTCATCGCGCAGCTTTTTATAGCGCCGCTCCTGGCTCGTGCTCAGGCCTTCATTCTTCAGCTTGTTTTCAACGTGGGTGTCCTGAAGCTTGCGCAGTTTTTTATAGTTGGACGCAATCTTGTCAAAGACCTCAACCACCTTGGGCTTGAGTTCAGCCTCCATCGCTGCCAACGACAGCGAGTTGTCGGCATCATCATCTTCATCATCATCCTCGTCACCATCTTCTTTTGATTCTGAGGCTTCACCGGTATTGTCTTTTTTGGCATCTTCCAGCTTTTTCTTCAACGCCGGGTTACTCATGCCGCCGCCAAGTGCGGCCACGGTTGCACCGGGACCATGCGCCGGTGGCTTGGTGATGATACCAGCTTCAGCATTTCGCGCAGCAAGCGCTGCAGCTTCGGTAACCTGCTGTCCCAACAACGCCTGCGCCGCTTTTGCTTCGGGCCCGGCGTAGGTGGCATCAAGGTCGATAATATCGCGCAGCAGAATGCGGCCTTCATTGAGTTCATCACGCCAGATAATAATCGCCTGAAACGTCAAAGGACTTTCGCACAATCCGGCAATCATTGCTTCACGCCCGGCTTCGATGCGCTTGGCAATGGCAATTTCGCCTTCGCGCGACAACAGCTCGACCGAGCCCATTTCGCGCAGATACATCCTTACCGGATCGTCCGTTCTGTCAACGGTTTCAGAAGCAGGCTTTTCCACTTTGGCGGGTAGCTTGGCTGCGGGCGCCAATTGACCGTTGGCCTGACTTTCCTCAACCTCATCCTGCTCAACAACATTGATGCCCATCTCGGACAGCATAGACAGGGTATCTTCTATCTTTTCCGACGACACCTGATCCGAGGGCAAAACCTCATTCAGCTCATCATAGGTGACATACCCGCGTTGCTTGGCAAGTTTTATAAGGCCTTTAACTGCCTTGCCCGTCATATCAAGCAACGGCCCATCCTGGGTTTCGCTGCCAGCATCTGCCTTTTTGTCTTTTTCGGCCGTTTTTGTCGCCATATTTCCAATAACTCCACGACAGCACCTGTTTGGGCGCAATCTGGATGTTGTTGATGAGCCTTGATTATTCTTAATCGAGGGACCGCCAACACCATCGTGCAAAAATAGCTGAATGCCTAGGTTAAAAGGACAATCAGCGTGTGTTCTCTAACATTTCTAAGTCAGTTACGTTAAACTCACCTTAACCACGTA
>CAZVAZ010000277.1:0-3725 GCA_964625235.1 uncultured Hyphomicrobiales bacterium | reverse complement strand
AAAGGCAAGGGCAAACGGGCTGGCGAATTGCTGGTCACAGGCACCAAATGAAAGGATCATTAGCAAGCATATGACTGCAGTACCGCCACATCTGATGTTGAAGGAATCGGATATCGCCAAATGTGGCGGTACTGAAGAAAAGTCAATTCAGCACTTCACCGTTAGAAATGGCGATGAGTGCCGGCCGTCACCGTCATTTCTAACGGTAACAGCTCGTGCAAAGCCGATTTCAGCGAAAACCATGGCTGCATTGCTGGGAATGGCTCGTGCCGCATCCTTACAGCTTGAGCGGTCTTTATGACGTGGCCAGGTGGTAAAAACGGGGCGGGTGTCTACCAGCGCATCATCAACCATATGCCACCACACAAGACATATATCGAACCGTTTTTAGGCAGCGGTGCGATCCTTCGCAACAAGCGACCGGCACAGATCAATATCGGGATCGACCGTTCGCAAAAGGCCATTGAGCTTTGCAAAGACCTGACGTCAACACCCAATCACAACTTCTTTTACTGCCGGTGCGGTATAGGTTATTTGAACTCTCGAACCTTATCTCCCGATGATCTGGTTTTCTGTGATCCACCGTACATGAAAGCGACCCGCAAGGGTGGCGATCTGTACGATTTCGAAATGAGCGACAATGCCCATGCCCGCCTTTTGGCTTTTCTCGTAACCACCCCGGCCAAGGTCATAATCACTGGATATCGCAGCAAGTTGTATGATGATGTATTGAGCCGGTTTCACCGCATCGATTATCAAACAATGACCCGTGCAGGCATGGTCGACGAAGCCTTATGGATGAACTTCGCCCCGCCAGCCCAGCTGCATGATTATTCGTTTCTGGGAACTGACTACCGCGAACGCGAGCGGATAAAGCGCAAAAAATCACGCTGGAAAAACAAAATTGCCAACATGGATCGGCTTGAACGGCTGGCGATCATGGAGGCTCTGCAAAGTGTATAGCCATCGAGCATCGCCACAAACATCGATACAGGAATCGATCATCGCCATGAATGGCGATCGGGTACCGGCACTTGTGGCGATGATCGATCGATATTTCCCGGATCACAGGCAAAGGCGCTGCGGCGTCACAGACATCGTGCCGGCCGGGTCACGTTTTTCGCCATCGATGTGTCACATTCAATCAGCCCGTCACGTCACGGGTTTAATTTCGGGCCCGTCACGTCACATCAAAGTTTTCAGCTCCGTCACACACTTGTGCCTGGCTTCGTCACATGATGAAGGGTGCCAGTAGCATGTCACAACCCTCTATGGCGCCGGGTCACAACCTGAATGGGGAATTGATACTTTCGATTTTCCCCGGCATTGATTTGCTGGGTGGAGCCTTTGAACACATCAGCTTTTGCGTAGTTCGGGGGCCAGATATCATCACAGGCGGTGATATAAAAGACTTTCACCCGCCACGGGCCAAGTTTTCCGGTGTCATTGGTGGGCCACCTTGTCAGGATTTTTCGCAACTCAATCGCACACCTACCAAATACGGCGATGACATGCTGGAAGAATTTGGCCGGGTTGTTGTTGAGGCTGACTGCGACTGGTTCTTGTTTGAAAACGTCGTTTGCGCCCCGGATATGGAGATAAAAGGATATTCGCAGCAACGATTTGCACTTGATCTGGCGTGGTTTTCCGATTTTTCCCGTCGCCGTGACTTCGTTTTTGGTTCTAAATCCGGCCATATGCTTAACCCGATGATGGGCACCCGTGGCGATATCGCTGGCACGTGTGTCACCGGATCGGATGAACGATCCTTCTCAGCATGTTGTGAAATACAGGGTTTGCCGGGTGATTTTGACATCCCGTTCTTTTCGCTGGCAGGCAAGAAACAAGCCGTGGCCAACGCCGTTCCAATGCATTTAGGCAGCTATGTTGCGGACCTGATAGCAAACACAGTCTATGGACATGTTGTCACAGATAAAAGCGCTGCGAAGTCACACAGGCGGTGCAATTGCGGCTGTGGCCGCGCTGTCATAGGCCGCGCCAACTATTCCGGCCCATCATGCCGCAAACGCGCCCAAAGGGCTAGACAGGAAGGGAAGCAAGGATGATACGAGGACAAATAGCCGCTTGGATTTTCGATAATATCAGGCTACCGGGTTGGGCACAGCCGTGGGTGTTTGGCCTGATCATAGGAAGCAAACCCCGTTCGCAACCCCCAGAACAGCGTTAGAAACACAGTTTTGGTGTGCAAAAGGCAGCACATATTTGTGCAAAAGATCGCGCCGGGCTACACCATTTGAATTTGCGCTTTACCCGACTGCACCAAAATTACACAGACATACGAAACAATAGGCTGCGGAAAATCCGACTTCACAGGTAACTATCTGAAAAAATTAAGGGAAATTGGTAGCGGAGGAGAGATTTGAACTCCCGACACGCGGATTATGATTCCGCTGCTCTAACCAACTGAGCTACTCCGCCTTGCTTGAAGCAATGATTTGAGCGCGATATAAAGGCGCGTACCGGGATAAGTCAAGCACAACTCTTGGGAAATGCCCGGCTGGATTTATTTGGTTATGCTTCTGGCGGTGCCAGGCGTTGATAGGCCCAAATTCGCGCTGGCGGCAGGTTGAGTAAAACCATATCCAGCTGGGTTACCGTATAATGGCCATCGCGGGCAGGAACCGGTGGACGTATTCCATATGAAAACTGAACCAGCGGTCGCCCCGGCTCAAGTCGATCGAGCACGTTTTCAATCAGACGGGCACGATCACAAACAGAAAAGTTTAATAACGGCAATCCCGAAATAGCCGTATCAAACTTATCAATCCCCAGTTCCCCGCTGATGCGGGCAACGTCGAGTGCATCGCCGTGCACAAAATTCACACCGGGAAAACGCGACCTCAGGCCGGGCAGAAAACTTTTGGTATATTCAATTGAAACCAGATTGTCAGGCTCAATGCCATGCTCCAGAATTGCCCGGGTGGATACACCGTTTCCCGGCCCCAGTTCCAGAACTTTCAACCCGCTGTCAGGGCGCGCCACGCGGGCCATTATTCTGGCCATGGCAACGCTCGTTGGCGCAATTGCACCGACTACCTTTGGATTGGCGATCCAGCCCGAGTAAAAATCAAGCTTTTCACCAAGCTTGTTTACCAATCTGCGGCTCAGGGGTGCCACCTTGTCTTTGTCCATCAAACAACAGCCGCCTTCTGGCGATCTTGATCCAGACAGTTTTCAGCCGTTTTTATCCACCCGCCACCAAGCACGCGCGAGCCTGTTTGATCGCTGTCATAAAAAACACAAGCCTGCCCCGGAGAAACACCATACTCGCCCGCCTCCAGATAGGCCACAACACTTGCGTTTTCTTGTGTCAAATATCCAGCCTGGGGCCTGTGTGTTGATCTGACTTTCATGAAAATTTCGAATTCCCTCTGCGCCAATTGTTCTTCAAGTGTTTTGTCACCAAGCCAGTTAATATCTCTCAACACAATCCGCCTGGTCAGCAATATATCGCGTGGCCCCACAATAACTTCAGATTTGTCAACATTAAGGCCAACCACATAAAGCGGGTCTTCAGCCGCAATACCAAGACCGCGGCGCTGGCCGATGGTATAATTGATAATACCTTTATGTTGGCCCAGAACCTTGCCTGCAGTGTCTACAATATTGCCCGGATTAGCGGCTTGTGGCCGCAGACGCTCTATAACGGCTGCGTAATTACCCGAAGGAACAAAGCAGATATCCTGACTGTCGGGTTTGTCAGC
>CAZVAZ010000276.1:0-3726 GCA_964625235.1 uncultured Hyphomicrobiales bacterium | reverse complement strand
AACCTCCTGATTATAAAGCGCATTCAACAGGCGTGTGGATTCCACATCAAGGCCAATATGCCAGGACCATTTTTCATCTTCTATGGTCTTTTTCGGCTGGCATTTAACCTCGAGTTGATAAAAATGTTTGATCCAGGCTTCGATGACGCGGGCATAAGCATCCAGGGCCGGCTGGGTGAACCTGAAATCTATAACGGTGTCAAAACGATCGCTGCGCTGCCAGTATATATCCTTGTTGTCTTCGGAAAGCACATCGAGTTCAACCGAGGGCATGGGCGTATTGCTATCGACCAGTAGCTGTCCAAGACCGCTGATACCACCGGTTTTGGCGTACATCTCAACAATTTCATCATCGGCCAGCATGATGCGACCGTCTTCTGTGGTGACACTTTGCTCGCGAAAGAAAAGTTCTGCCGCCTTGACCCTGATTGGATCGTGGCATTGGGTCAATATATTACGCACGATGACGGTAACCATTTGGTCTACAAATACCGGAGGAATTTTGATATCACCGGATTTCATCAAATTGAGATACGCGCTTTCTATGGTCTTGTGCTCGATTAACAGCTCTTTGAACCCCAGAACCACGCGGTAGTTATCGCGGGCGTCGCGGTCAGCAAATCCGGCAATCTCATCTTCTGCAATTACGACAAAAGGATTGTCCATCAGTTTTTCAAAAGCGGCAATTTCATTGTCACAGGATTCGTCAACCGGATGAACTTCGGGCCGGGTGAGATAGGCCTTGATAAAATCTGCGGTGACATCCAGGTGCCCCCGGGTATTCACCTCTAGCAAATGATAGCCGGAAGATTTCCAAAAATCAGCCATTACTCATTTCCTCGTCATCTTCGACCACACTCCATATGCGGGTATGGATGCCATCTGTCGGTGGTTTGATCACTCGAAACTCCTCGTGGATGCCGTCTTCATCAAGTGTTCGCGAAACTGCAAAAATAGTATTAAGCAGATTGTCTTTACATAGGTCTTCAACAAAGGCTGCTTCTTCGCGTGCTGCCTTTTCGGCCGCCTCGCCGCCGGGTGCGCCATAGACGTCAATGAAATGCCGGCTTAATTCTTCAATCATCTGCTGGAACTCCATGTCGGTTATATCACTGACCACCGCAAAGGTTGTGCGGCCAAATGAGCCCACGCCCAAAAATCCGCCGGCAAAGGCCTGACCGGTTTTTCCCGTCAGCGTTGCTTCAGAAATATCACTAAATTCAAACGCGCCAGAAACAGCAATTTCATCACGCTGAGCCGTGTTTGAATAGACATGGTCATCGGATGCATCAAACCTCACCGCACGCAAAAACCGCATTACCTGTCCCACGTTTGTGGGTTTAAGAAATCACGCGGGTTGAGGGATATCATTTCCCCTTCCGGTGATTTCAGCAAAAGGTTGCCGTCATCATCGAGGTTAAGGTATTTTCCATCCCAGGATTTATCTCCCTGTTTGATTGATATCTCCTTATCGAGCGCTTCGGCGCGCCCACACCAGTTTTCATGAACCGGCTTAAAGCCACCTTCATTCCAGGTGTGAATCCACACCAGAAAATGGCGGGAAAAGGATTCGAGTAAATCACGCTGGGATATATCTCCGAGACCTTCTTCGAACAGATTGGTATGGTCGATGTCCTCACCAGGATTGAGGTTGTCGTCTTTTCCTTTCAACTCGACCTTAATGCCAACCACCAGCCAGTCCGGCACATCTTCATCACCCATGGTCTCAGCCATAATAATTCTTGCCGAACCTGTGATTGCTTCGTTGAGAATGAAGTGATTGGGCCAGCGATAGAACATGCCCAGTTCGGGCGGTGCCAGTGAGCCGAAGGCATCGCCAAAGGCAACCATGGCGGCAAACAGCATATGCATCGAACGCGTTGCATCTGTTTCAGGCTCAAGCACCAGGGCGCATTCCAAAAAGCGTTGCGACGGGCTCCAGTACAGATCACCCGACTGGGCTTTTTTGGCTTTCGCATCGCGATGAGCACAATCGAACGGGCGCGGATGGCCCTTGACTTTTACGCTATTGAGCAGCGGTGGAAACAGCGGCTCACCAGTCCATCCATATTCATCTTGCAGCATGAGATCACCCGATTTCGATGGTTTCTTCGATCACATGATTAAGGTCAGTACCTTCAATCGTCAGAACAACTTTTGCGGTAATCGTGGATTGGCCGGAAAGGCTGCCTTCGCGCACGGTTTTTTCGATCTGTTGTTGCGATGTTACCCCCACTTGTTTGAGGAATTTTCGCATCGACATATTGAACTTTTCTTCGTTCATGGAGGTTCTCCTGTTTTTCAATGATTATCTGGTTGTCAATCTAGAGGAATTTGATGTGATTGGGGAATTATTCCACTATTCGGGCAGCTGAATTTGCAGAATTTTCTCGACCTTGTTGCGGCTAATTTTGAGCTTCCGTTTCACACCCGGTGAACCGGTGACAAAGGCGCTTTTGAACTCGGCAGGTTTTTTGATGCGGCGTTGGCCCAGTTGCAAAATCACGTCACCGATTTTCAGCCCGGCCTGCTCGCCCGGTGATCCGGGGTGGATGTTTTCGACGACAGCTCCCAGCGTTCCAACATCGCCGCGCGATACAGCAGGCCCGAGTTTAAGCCCGCTGAACTGCCAGTTGACTTTACCGCCCTTCACCAGGGCCATAGCGACGATTTTAGCCAGCGCGGACGAAACGGCAAAATTAACACCGATATTGGCATCTGATTTCTTGGTGAAGATGGCCGACAAAATACCGAGCAGGCTACCGTCGCGGGCCACCAGAGCGCCGCCTGATGCACCGGGATTAACCGCTGCATCAGTTTGGATAAAATCCTCTATTGCGTTAAAGCCCACCCCGGCCTTGTTGATAGCTGACACCACACCGCAGGTCATCGACAGGCCAAGGCCAAACGCATTGCCAATGGCACAGGCGCGCTCACCCACTTCAGCATCGCGGCCGAAGCTTAATGGTTTTAGTGTTTCTTTGATGGCAAGAATGGCGAGATCGGTCAATACGTCCTGGCCGACAACTTTGGCCTTTAACACCCGGCCGTCACTGGTTCTGACAATTATCGACAAGGCATTGTTAACAACATGGCGGGCAGTCAGGATGGTGCGGCCATCCAAAATGACAATACCGCTGCCTTCAGGTTGTGCAGCGCGCGAAGTCGGGTTGGCCCATTGGGGCAGAACACTGACAATCGAATTATAGATCAAGGCTGATTGAGCCTGCGCCGGCCCGGGGGTAACAGTCTGACCAAAGCTGATAACCACAAACAGAACGAGCAGGCGAATGGTTAAGTTTTTCAAGCTATTTTGTGCCGTTGCCCAGGCGCACGTTACCGGTTTGCGATTGAAAAACGTCTTCGGCTGACATCTTCATTTCTTCCAGCACATAAGATGATACGACAGTTACAATGGCGATAACTATCAGGCTTCCCATAAATGGCTTCATTATTTTCTCCTAAAGTTCAGTTTTCAGACTGAACGGTTGTGGTTTTTTTGACGACCTCGCCGGCCTTTTCGAGATAGGCCAGCAAAGCTTCGCGTTCTTCTTTGCTTTGTATGCGTTGCAGGGGCATTTTGGACCCCGGTGTATATTTTGCCGGACCTTCATTAAACAGGCGGCCAACAGTTTTTTTGCTCCAGATAATATCAGAGTTTTTCAACGCTTTGGAATAGACATAGCCTTCGCGGGTGCCAGCGCGCCTGCCGTAAATTCTGTAGAG
>CAZVAZ010000275.1:0-3751 GCA_964625235.1 uncultured Hyphomicrobiales bacterium | reverse complement strand
CGGTATATATTACCTGGTCGTTTGTGGCCCTTATCGACGACTGGTTTAAACCCCTGTTGCCGGCAGCCTATAATCCCGAAACATATCTTCCCTTCGCCGTTCCCGGTGTCGGGTTGATTTTTGCCATTATAATGCTGATGGTTCTTGGTGCTCTGACCGCAAACCTGTTTGGCCGCACGATTGTTGGTTTTGGCGAACGGTTTTTGGACAACATGCCATTTGTCCGTAATCTTTATAAAGCCCTCAAGCAGATTTTCGAAACCGCTATTTCACAAAGCAAATCGTCTTTTAAGGAAGTGGGTCTGATTGAATACCCGCGTAAAGGCCTATACGCACTTGTATTTGTCTCAACGCGAACCGAAGGGGAGGTCCTGTTGCGCGCAGGGTTTGAAAAAGATGAAATGTTGAGCGTGTTTTTGCCAACCACACCAAATCCAACTTCAGGCTTCTTACTGTTTGTGCCTAGAAAAAACATTGAACTGCTCTCCATGAGCGTCGAAGAGGCCGCAAAAATGGTCATTTCCGCCGGTCTTCTAACGCCTAAAACAAAAGACGGGGAAAACGACGAGCCGGTGGTTTTTGATGCCAAAAAGGCCGAAAAAATGAGCTCAACTCACGGCAAGGGATCGAGTGATAAGGACAGCAATCAGCAAGATAGCCAAAAACACGAAAACGCCTGATGCGTGTGGTGTTCAATCAAACTCAACCCAATTGTCATTTCCTCCTTGTGGTCAACCAGACCATGGTGGCGAACATGCCTAGGCAGCACGCGCAATGCCAGTCAAATGCTTCCGTATAAGCATGATAGGCTCTAGCATTGTCCTGACCAAGATAAGGATACTGAATGCCTGATCCATCGGCCCATCCGGGAGAACCCCACTACATCACCCGCAGTGGCTGGCTTCGGGCAGCAGTCCTTGGTGCGAATGACGGAATAGTTTCTGTTTCATCCCTGATTGTCGGGGTAGCTGCGGCTGATCCCAACCCAAAAGCAGTTTTTATAGCGGGCGTTGCCGGGCTCTCAGCTGGTGCAATGTCGATGGCTGCAGGTGAATACGTTTCCGTGTCTTCACAATCTGACACGGAACGGGCTGATATTATACGTGAATCAGAAGCTTTACGAGAATTCCCGGAGGCAGAACTTGCCGAACTCACCGCTATCTATCAAGAGAAGGGACTTAGTGAAAAAACCGCTATTTTGGTTGCCAAAGAGCTGACCGAGCATGACGCGCTTGGCGCGCATGTACGTGATGAGCTTGGGCTTTCAGAGATCCACGCGGCGAACCCACTTCAAGCTGCATTCACGTCGGGAGTTACCTTCAGCGTCGCTGCCGCAATTCCCCTGTTGGCCGCTCTTGCAGCACCGCCAGGGTCAATCATTCCGGTAGTTCTGGTTGTGACCGTGATCACTTTGGCGGCCCTTGGCAGTTTGGGGGCTAAGGCTGGCGGTGCCCCGATCTTGCGTGCAACCGCACGTGTTGTGATGTGGGGAGTGTTCGCAATGGCTATCACTGCAGGCGCAGGCTGGCTTTTTGGTGTGAGCGTTTTATAGAAGGTTTTGTATAAACCAGACAGGCTCTAGATATCTACCCGGCATGCAGAAGCTTTATGGCTTCGTTTCTCTCAAACAGATAGAGCAAAATTCTCAAAGCCTGTCCGCGATCGGTTTCCAGCCTGGCATCTTTGGCGATGATCATTGTGGCATCATCGCGGGCTGCGGCTAACAACTCTGAGTGCGCGTCAAGATCGGCGATGTGAAAATGGGCAAAGCCGCTTTGTCTGGTGCCGAGCAATTCTCCTGTGCCGCGCAGTTTTAAATCTTCTTCGGCGATTAAAAACCCATCTTCGGTTTCACGCATGATTTTCAAGCGCTTGGTTGCGGTCTCGCTTAACGGTGATTGATACAGCAGGAGGCAACTGGATTTGCTGCCGCCGCGCCCCACGCGCCCGCGTAACTGATGTAATTGCGCCAGACCAAAGCGTTCGGCGTGTTCGATAATCATAATTGTGGCATTGGGCACATCAACGCCGACTTCAATAACGGTGGTGGCTACCAGAATACTCAAACGAGAAGTTCGGAATTTCTCCATTACCGCATCTTTTTCTTGGCCCTTCATGCGCCCGTGAATAAGGCCAACCCTGTCACCAAACAGACCTTTCAGGCTTTCATAGCGTTGTTCGGCCGAGGTGAGATCGAGTAGCTCAGAATCTTCCACCAACGGACACACCCAGTAAACCTGCGCACCTTGCTGTAGGGTGTGTTCAAGCCTTCCGGTGACATCGCTCAGGCGGGCGATAGGCAAAACCCTGGTGTCAACCGGCAGCCTGCCGGCGGGCTTTTCAAGCAGTTTGGATACGTCCATATCGCCATAAATTGTCAATGTCAGCGTGCGCGGGATGGGCGTTGCTGTCATCACCAGCAGATCGAGTGCCTGACCTCCGCCGGCTTTTTCCTGTAATGCAAGGCGTTGATGAACACCAAAACGGTGTTGCTCATCAATAATTGCCAGCGCCAGATCCTTGAATTCGACCCCGGCCTGAAATATGGCATGGGTGCCAATTATAATCTGTGCCTCGCCGGATTTGATTTTTTCCAACAATGCTGTACGCGCTTTTCCCGTGTCACGACCGGTAAGAATGACGACACTGACATCAAGTTTCCCACACAGACCTTCCATCATCTCGAAGTGCTGGCGGCAGAGGATTTCCGTCGGTGCCATAATAGCTGCCTGTGCACCGCTTTCCACCGCGGCCAGCATGGCCAGCAGGGCAACGATGGTCTTGCCGCTGCCCACATCGCCCTGCAACAGGCGCATCATGCGTTCAGGTGTGGCCATGTCTTTTAGAATTTCTTCAACAGATTGCGTCTGTGAGCGGGTCAGGCTGAAGGGCAAATGCTCAAGCAGTCTCGCCCGCAACTCACCGGTGCCACTGATGGTCCTGCCAGCAGCACGGCGCATGTGTGCACGCACCAGCCCCAGGGCCAGTTGATTGGCCAGCAATTCATCATAGGCGAGGCGTAACCGCGCAGGATCGTTGGTCTCGAGGTTTTGATGGTCTGTGGGCGCATGGGCGTCAATCAGCGCCTCATTGAACGATTGATATTTCTGTTTCTTTTTCCAGGCTTTATCCTGCCATTCGGGCATTTTCGGAACACGTTCCAGTGCCAGAGATACAGAGCGTTGCAGGGTTTTGCGCGCCAGGCCTGCGGTCATCGGGTAGACCGGCTCGACCAGGGGTAATTGATCGAACTCTTCCTGAGGAACCATATGATCGGGATGGGGCATTTGCGCTGTATCGCGAAACACTTCGATTTTGCCACTGATATAGCGCACTGAGCCAACAGGTATCTGTTTTTGCAGGTAATCCGTGTGACTGTGAAAAAATATCAGGTCAAGTGTACCGGTGTCATCAAAACAATGCACCCGGTAAGGCAGGCGGCGCTGATTTCTAGGCGGTGGCACATGCTCGCCAATGGTGACTTTTAATGTTGCCAGCTCGCCGGCAATGACTTCGGCAATTTTAGGCTGAAAACGCCGGTCGATGAGACCGCTGGGCAGGTGCCACAAAAGATCGACAACACACGCAGTGGTTGTCTGACCACTGCCTTTCAACAAAACGGCAAACAGCTTCTCCAGTTTGGGGCCAATACCCTGAAGCTTGCCAATGGGTGCAAACAGTGGATTTAGTATCTCAGGCCGCATTTAGTCACACCAAAAATAAAAAGTTGTTTCCTGTCCATACGTTTATC
>CAZVAZ010000274.1:0-3765 GCA_964625235.1 uncultured Hyphomicrobiales bacterium | reverse complement strand
CAGGATCAAAGAAGGTTGTGCCGAAATTACGGTCGGTCAGCAACATGGTGATGGCGCCGGCAAAAACCGGTAAAGACAACAACAACATGAACACGGTCACCAGCATTGACCACACAAACAAAGGCATTTTGTGCAGGGTCATGCCCGGTGCGCGCATGTTAAGAATTGTTGTGATGAAATTAATCGCTCCGAGAATGGAAGAAGCACCGGCCAAATGCAGAGACAAAATCGCGAAATCCATTGCCGGTCCGGGCGATCCGCTGGTCGACAGAGGTGCATAGACTGTCCAGCCGGCACCAACGCCATAGCTGCCTGCAGCACCTTCCACAAACATCGACATCACCAACAAGGAGAGCGAGGCAGGCAACAGCCAGAACGAAATATTATTCATACGCGGGAACGCCATGTCCGGCGCTCCAATCATCAAAGGCACAAACCAGTTACCAAAACCCCCAATCATTGCCGGCATGACCATAAAGAAAATCATGATCAGGCCATGGGCGGTGGTAAACACGTTAAAGGTATTGGGATCACCGAAAATCTGCATTCCCGGTTCCTGAAGCTCCATGCGCATGGCAATGGACATTAAACCGCCTACCAGCCCCGCAAAAATTGCGAAGATCAGATACATAGTACCAATATCTTTGTGGTTGGTTGAATAAACATAGCGACGCCAGCCGGTGGGATGATCAGGCTCGGCATGTGTTTCAGTATGACTTGACATAATAATTATCCTTCCGCACTCAATTGGCGTTGACAGCGTTGGCTTTGGTCATTGCCAAATCGATGTTTTTGGGGCTCACGGGGGCGCTGGCGAATTCTTCTTTGGCCTTCACCACCCATTGCTTGAATTCTTCTTCGCTGACTACTTTGATGGCCAGAGGCATAAAGGCATGGCGAATGCCACACAATTCTGAGCATTGCCCGTAAAATATGCCGGTCTTTGTGGCTTTAAACCACGTTTCATTCAAACGGCCGGGGATTGCATCAATCTTGACACCAAATGCCGGCATGGCGAAAGCATGGATGACATCGCTGGCGGTGACAATCACGCGCACGACTTTGTTTACGGGGACTACAATATTGTTATCAACCGCCAGTAGCCTGGGCTGGCCGGGCTTGAGTTCATCTTCTTCCAGCATTACCGCATCAAACTCGATGCCTTTATAATCATCATCCTGATATTCAAAGGTCCAGTACCACTGGTTTCCCGTGGCCTTGATGGTCATGTCAACTTTGGGAATGATCCTGTCAAAATACAAAAGTTTGAAAGATGGAACGGCAATAGCTACCAGGATAAGTATCGGGATGATTGTCCAGGCGACTTCCAGCAAAGTATTGTGGGACGTCCTGGTGGGCGTCGGGTTGGCTCTGGAGTTGAACCGGATCATGCAATAAACCAGAAGCCCCGTCACAAACAAGGTTATGACGGTGATAATGATGAGCAGAAAATCATTATAGAACCATATTATTCGCTCCATGACGGGCGATGCAGCTTCCGGCAGACCTATTTGCCACGGCCGTGGTTGTCCAATGCTTTGTGCCATAACCGGGCTTAAGGCTCCAATATAAGAAATAAGCACAGCCCCAAACAAGCTAATCAGTTTCAAAATCGACCGCATGGTCCATTAACTCCATTTATATGTTTCATCAGCGAAGCCATCAAAAATTTCATGGCACCGCGCTTTCAAGCGCACCCAGACAACTTCAATTCGAAAGCGAATCAAAAAGCACAGCGTTTTTGAATACTACAACAATTAGCCCCACAAAGATCGCAGCAAAACCCCAGCCTCTCTTTTTAAAGCCTAATAACCACAAATTGCAATCCCCATAATGCCCCAGTATTCCAGCTTTATTCACTCCCGGGCATTCGCGGTTTTTCACCATAACGCTCATTTAGACAAAAAACAGCATTAACATAGCGGCAAATTGTCGCCACGATCGCGCGTTAAGGAAGGCTGGATTTAACCAGACACTTAATAAATATTGGAAATTATATTTACCGTGTAGCTTTACGTGGCTTTCAGATGTCGCTAAAAAGCATTAAGGTCTGCGCATTGCAGGTCGATTTATCGTAAACCGTACATTTTCCACCAGGATATTTGGAGGCTGAGAAGCATAGAAATGAAAACTAAAAAGCTTGGAGTATACCTTGGAATTTTCTGTTTTGCCGCCATTGGCGCGTCTGTCAACGCCTCTGCTCAGCAAACTGTCATCAAGAGCAAGCATGGCTCATGGAATGTTCAGTGTGAAACTCCGTCCAACCAAACGGTAAATGCTGCGGACCTGCTCAAGGAAATTGAGAAACCCAAAAAGAAAAAAAACCAGCCCCTTAAAGCCCCCATCAAAGAACAATGCGGGATGGTTCAGATTGTAAAATCAAAAGCCAGACCAAATGTTGGCCTGTCAATAATCATTTTCAGAGTCACACGAAAAGACAAATCTGCTGGCGGATTGTTGCGCGTCCTTGCCCCGGCAGGTGTTTTTCTGCCAAACGGGCTGGCGATGGAGATAGACGGCAAAGCTCAGGGTCGCATCGGATTTTTGCGTTGTCTGCCAAACGGCTGCCTCGCCCAGGCGGATATTTCGAAAAAACTGATGAATGCGTTCAGAAAAGGCAAGGCTGCGAATTTCATTATCTATGAAGCCCCAGGTCGCGGCCTCGCACTCCCAGTGCCGCTGAAAGGTTTCACTGCAGCATTCAAAGCGCTGAAATCCTGATTGGCGTTTACAAGCAATCAGGATTTAGACGATTCAGCTTAAGCAATAGTTTTAATATTTTACATTAACAAAACTATCGACTGTTTTTCGATTTGAAAAACGTTTTTCCGATCTGGCTAACCTGTTGATTTCAGACTCATATGTGGTTCAAACATCTTAATCCCCTACATGAGCAAAAACCAAAAGTACGCCCGTGATGCGTTGGTATATTCTGGCGAATAACTTTGAAAAAGCCCTGTGCGCTGCTATGTCGCTGCTGAATCAAACATGGTTATTGCGGCAACAAATTTGTCGCGACAGCCGGGATTGCAAAAGCCGACAACCTTGCTGCGATAAGTTGTAAGACTTATCGCATCCACCGGTTTGCCAGACCATGGACAGACCTGATTGATACAATCCTCCAGCTTTAATTCAGCGTCTTCTGTCGTGTTCATAAGCCGGTTTTCCTTGAAAATCTACCGCATTAATAAGCACATTCATCAAAAACCATATCAATATTTCCCTGCCAGCGACCGTGGTAGCGTTCCAGCAGGTCTTCCGCCGTGGTCGTGCCATCTTCAACAATGGTTTCAATCGAGTTGAGGAAATGTGTTTCGTCTTCACCGAAACGATCCAGTCTTTTCCTGCGCTTCAGGCCTTTTTTTGACAGAGCAACGATGCTCCTGGCCACATCCAGCACCGTGCCGTCACGAAAAGGCGTGTTGAGGGCCTGTTTTGGCACTTCATTGCGTAAAGCCTGCCGTTCAGCTTCAGTCCACCCGGCAATGAGGTCATAGGCCTTATCCAGGGTCTGCTGGTCATAGAGCAATCCTACCCAAATGGCTGGAAGAGCGCAAAGCCCGCGCCAGGCGACGCTGTCGGCACCGCGCATTTCTATGATTTTCTTAACCCTGGCTTCAGGAAACAGGGTAGTGAGATGATCGGTCCAATCACTCATGGTCGGCTTTTCGCCGACAAAACCTTTCAATTCACCTTTGAGGAAATCGCGAAAACTCAATCCCGAGACATCATTGTAGACACCGTCGCGATAGATAAAATACATCG
>CAZVAZ010000273.1:0-3766 GCA_964625235.1 uncultured Hyphomicrobiales bacterium | reverse complement strand
ATGGTATCAATGATGCCCCGGCGCTCGCGCGCGCTGATGTGGGTATTGCCATGGGCGGTGGAACGGATGTCGCCCTGGAAACCGCTGATGCTGCTTTGCTGCACGAACGCGTCGGTGATGTTGCCTCTCTGGTCAAGCTGTCACGGACGACCATGGCTAACATCCATCAAAACATAACCATTGCTCTTGGTTTAAAAGCGGTTTTTCTGGTCACCACTTTGCTGGGCATAACCACCTTGTGGATGGCTATTCTGGCCGATACCGGGGCAACCGTGCTGGTGACCCTGAATGCCCTGCGGCTGCTGGGGTACAGGTTCGAAAAATGAAAATAAATTCCCGATATCGCGCACCTGTTCCTACCCGATTATTCATGGCATAAGGTCCTGTGAATTTTAACAGGAGAAACTATGAAAGAGCTTGCAGGCAAGGCTGCCATTGTTACCGGTGCCAGTCGCGGAATTGGCGAAGCAGCCGCCAAAGAACTGGCTAAACACGGCGTATCCGTCGTATTGGCAGCGCGCACGATCGCTGATATCGAACGCATCGCGAAAGAAATAAATGAAGATGGTGGCACGGCAATTGCCTGCGCCTGTGATGTCAGCAGTTACGACGATGTCAGGCAGGTGGTTGAGACCTGCCGGGAGAATTTTTCCCGCCTCGATATACTGGTCAATAATGCCGGACTTATCGAGCCGATCGCACGTCTGGCTGATTCGGATCCCGAACATTGGTCCCGCATCGTCGACATCAACTTCAAGGGCGTTTATTACGGCCTGCGCGCCGCTATCCCGATAATGGAGCAACAAGGCTCAGGCGTTATCGTCAACCTCAGCTCGGGCGCCGCCACCGGCGCCATGGAGGGCTGGAGCCACTATTGTTCGACCAAGGCTGCTGTTTTGTCGCTGACACGTTGTGCCCACAAGGAATATGGCGACAAGGGAATACGCGTGGTGGGTCTCAGTCCCGGTACCGTTGACACCGAGATGCAGGTTGTGATCAGGGCTTCAGGCATTAATCCGGTGAGCCAGATGGACCCTTCCGTACACAAATCACCGCAGGTGGTAGCGCGTGCGCTGGCCTGGTTGTGCACGGATGACGCGGCTGATCTCGCCGGCGTTGATTTTTCGATGAAAGATCTAAAAAGCCTACAGCGGGCCGGGCTGGGGTGATTACAAAATCTCCCTAAAGCGGAATGTTGTCGTGTTTTCTCCACGGGTTTTCGACGGTCTTGTTGGCCAGCATATGCAGCGCTCTGGAAATGCGTCGCCGCGTTGAGTGGGGCATTATAACCTCGTCGATGTAGCCACGCTCAGCTGCCACGAACGGAGAACAGAAGCGCTCTTCGTAGGCGGCTGTATGCTCGGCGATTTTCTCGTCATTGCCGATGTCTTTGCGGAAGATGATTTCTACTGCACCCTTAGCGCCCATGACAGCGATTTCAGCCGAGGGCCAGGCGTAATTAACATCACCACGGATGTGTTTGGACGACATCACATCGTAGGCCCCGCCGTAGGCCTTGCGGGTAATAACGGTGATTTTTGGTACGGTGGCCTGAGCGTAGGCAAACAGTAGCTTTGCGCCGTGTTTGATCAATCCGCCATATTCCTGAGCGGTGCCGGGTAAAAATCCCGGCACATCAACGAAGGTTACCAGGGGTATGGAAAAACAATCGCAAAAGCGCACGAAGCGTGCAGCTTTGCGGCTGGAATCAGAATCAAGAACACCGGCAAGCACCATTGGCTGATTGGCAACAACGCCGACCGTGCGCCCTTCGAGGCGGCCAAACCCGGTGATGATGTTTTTAGCGAATGCTTCCTGAATTTCAAAGAAATCACCCTCGTCCACCACCTTGTTGATCAACTCGTGCATATCATAGGGCTGGTTGGGGTTTTCCGGCACCAGCGTATCCAGAGAGATTTCAACGCGGTCACCGGCATCCTGCGTCGGCAACTCGGGTACATCGCTGGTATTGCAGGCGGGCAGAAAATCAATCAGACGGCGCACCTGTAACAGGGCGGCCACATCATTTTCAAAGGCTTTGTCGGCGATTGACGATTTAACCGCGTGTACGCTTGCGCCACCGAGTTCTTCGGCAGTTACATCTTCATTGGTGACGGTTTTTACCACGTCGGGCCCGGTGACAAACATGTAGGAGGTATCTTTGACCATGAATATGAAATCAGTCATCGCCGGGGAATAAACGTCACCACCGGCACACGGCCCCATGATGACGGAAATCTGCGGAATGACGCCCGAGGCCATGACATTGCGGTAAAAAACCTCACCATAACCGCCCAAAGCTGCGACACCTTCCTGAATGCGCGCACCACCGGCATCAAACAGACCGATGATGGGGCTGCGGTTGCGCAAGGCCATATCCTGAATTTTGACGATTTTCTGGGCATGGGTTTCCGACAGTGAGCCGCCGAATACGGTGAAGTCCTTGGCAAAGAGATAGACCACGCGTCCATTGATGGTGCCCCAGCCGGTGACCACACCGTCGCCGGGGATTTTGTTGTCTTCCATACCAAAATCAGTGCAACGATGCTGCACGAACATATCAAACTCTTCGAATGAGCCTTCATCCAGCAACAGGTCAATACGCTCGCGTGCGGTAAGCTTGCCGCGTTCGTGCTGTTTGGCGTTGCGTGCCTCACCACCACCCAGACGCGCGACTTCGCGCCGTAGCGTCAATTGCTCAATGATGTCTTTCATACTGTTGTCCGTGTCCTTAATCTAACGGCTGGAAGTTTTGCATAGCACGATACGCCCACTCAGGTCATGAACTCAATAGCGCATCTTAGCCAGAACACCGTAGTGATCGCTGGGGTAGACATTATCGACCGGGCCTTGAGCAACAACCTCGCAGTTGACAACATGACCGGCACCACGTTCGCGGGGCATGCCCGCCAGAATGTAATCAATACGGCGGTTAGGCTCCAGTATTTCACCCACGTAAGGGTTGGCATTATCCCAGGTGAAACCCGGGCTCTGGTTGCCCCCGACAATCCAGGCATCCTGAAAGGCCAACCCTTCCACCGGACAGGTGGTAAGCCCGGTTAACATGCGTATTTCCTCGGACATGGGGTCAGCATTGAAATCGCCGCACACTACAGGCGGAAAACCAAACGTTCCTCTGGCATCGACAAATCGGGCAAGGTCTGCCACCTGGCGCTGGCGGATGTGGCTGTGGTGAAATTTCCAGTTCAGGTGTGTGGCAAAAAACGGCAGGCTGCCGCGTGGTCCGTCAATTTCTGCAAACAGGGCCAGACGGCCCTCCCCGTTTTCTTCAGTGCCGTGCAACATAACGCTCTGGCTCTGCGAAATCGGCCAGCGCGACAGGAGCGCATTGCCAAAGCCGAAGCCCTCCCTCTCCATGCTTGAGGCAAAGATATGGTGATAGCCCAGTTCAGCTGCCAGAATGGCGGCACAATTGGTCTTGTCATCCTGCCACACTTCCTGCAGGGCAATGATATCACAATCGAGATTTTTCAAAGTTTCAACAATAGCGGGCTGACGGCTTTGCCACGGCCCGTATCGCCACCAGATATTCCAGCTTAAAACTTTCAGGTTGGTTTCAATTAAACCGGCGGGGTTTTGACTATCTGCCATTTTCTGCGACCAGGATTCAAATTCAAATTTACCGGATTTAGAGCACATATTGCACCTTTTCCCAACTCTTCCAAAAATACAAACCAAAATTCTTCGACAGAATTATCCATTAAAACAGTTTTTTGTGGAAAGCCACCTACTTATCCACACAGCC
>CAZVAZ010000272.1:0-3782 GCA_964625235.1 uncultured Hyphomicrobiales bacterium | reverse complement strand
AATGATATTGAGGAATCAACCAAATTTGTTTCCTCCCTGCGCGATCTTGGCTGCCGTATTGCCATCGATGATTTTGGCGCCGGCTATACATCGTTCCAGAATTTGAAACTGATGAATGTCGACATGGTCAAGATTGATGGATCATTTGTCGAAAATCTCCATAAAAGCCCGGACAATCAGTTTTTTGTCCGCACCCTCATTGACCTGGCTAAAAACTTCAAACTGCAGACGGTTGCTGAGTGGGTTGAAAATGAACGCGATGTAGATTTGCTGCGCGACTGGGGTATTGATTATATGCAGGGTTTCCTGTTTGGCGCAGCACAAATGGAACTTCCCTCAGCACCGGAAGAAGCAGTAAAACCGGAGAAAACAGCAGGGCCGCAAAAAAGGCTCATTGTCCGGCATGTGTCTAATGGATAGAGCGCCTGCTGACTAAACTATCGCGATAGAACTACGGTCTGTCTTTATCGAGGCGATCAAGTTGTGATTGCATTTGCGCCAGTTGCTCGCGCAGGATTTCCATCTCGCCTGGCTCGGAGCTCGTGGGTTGTTTTTCCGGTTCCGGTTCCGCCTTCGCCGTGACGCCGGTTGGATCAACGAAAGGCGAGAACATGGAAACCGCCTGTTTGAACATATCCATATTCTGGCGCACCTGATTTTCCATGGTATCAAACGGAACTTTGTTGAATGATGTACCCATGGCACTGCGCAATTCATCCTGCTCTTTAGCCAGCATGTCGGCAGATACATTCAAAAAACTCGGGACCACGTGCTGCATGCTGTCGCCATAAAACCGGATAATCTGCCGCAGGAAATTTACCGGCAGCATGTTTTCGCCCTTGGCCTCCTGCTCGAAAATGATCTGCGTTAACACCGAGTGTGTGATGTCTTCATTGGTCTTGGCATCCATGACGGTAAAGTCAGCGCCCGATTTAACCATCTCGGCCAGATCGTCCAGCGTTACATAGGTACTCGTTGCAGTGTTGTAGAGCCGCCGGTTGGCATATTTTTTTATAATGATCGCTTCTTCGGACTGGTCCGGTTTTTTTGTCACGATTTTTATTCCTCAATCGAATGCTGGAGCTAAAACGGATTTAACGATCAGGCCTGCCCGCAACAGTTCATATTGTCTGATGTGCAGGTTCTCCACTATACCAATAACTTTTTCGCACTGCAATAAAACCTTGCCCGGCGGCCTATTTTCAGAATGCTGCACTGCAAAAAAATTAACCTTTGCATTGCAACATAAACTCATTGGCGATATGATTTGGCAAAATTCACGAGTAGGAGAGATTTCAATGACACAGAACACGACACAAGTCGTCATCGTCGGTGCGGCCCGAACGCCGGTTGGCTCCTTTGGCGGTGGCCTGTCTTCATTGCCTGCCCACGGTCTGGGAGAAGTTGCCATTAAAGCAGCACTGAAACGCTCAGGCGTCAGGCCGGAAGATGTTTCTGAAGTCATCATGGGGCAGATACTTAGCGCCGGTGAAGGCCAGAACCCGGCGCGTCAGGCGTCGGTTAATGCAGGCATACCGGTTGAAGCACCCGCCTGGGGCGTTAATCAGCTGTGCGGATCAGGTTTGCGTTCGGTAGCTTTGGGTTACCAGGCAATTTTGAACGGCGACAGTGAAATAGTGGTGGCCGGTGGTCAGGAAAGCATGAGCCAGGCACCGCACGTGGCAAACCTGCGCAACGGTACCAAGATGGGTGATGTATCCTTCATCGATACCATGATCCGTGATGGCCTGTGGGATGCTTTTAATGGCTACCACATGGGTCAAACGGCGGAAAATGTCGCCGAAAAGTGGCAGATTACCCGCGAACAGCAGGATGCTTTTGCCGCTGCTTCGCAAAACAAGGCCGAAGCTGCACAAAAAGATGGAAAATTCAAAGACGAAATAGTGCCGGTAACCATCAAAACACGCAAAGGCGAAACCGTGGTTGCCGAAGATGAATATATCAAACATGGTGTCACAGCTGAGAGCCTTGGCGGCTTGCGCCCGGCATTCAAGCGCGACGGAGGCTCGGTGACGGCAGGAAATGCCAGTGGCATTAATGATGGTGCAGCGGCCGTTGTTCTTATGAGTGCTGAACGTGCAACTGCCGAAGGAAAAAAGCCTCTGGCGCGCATTGTCTCCTGGGCGCAGGCCGGTGTCGATCCCGCAATCATGGGTTCAGGCCCCATCCCGGCATCGCGCAAAGCTCTGAAAAAGGCCGGCTGGTCAGTTGATGATCTCGATCTGGTTGAAGCCAATGAGGCCTTTGCCGCCCAGGCCTGTGCTGTTAACAAGGAGCTTGGCTGGGATATCGATAAGGTCAATGTCAATGGTGGTGCAATAGCAATCGGCCATCCAATTGGTGCCTCAGGTGCGCGCGTTTTAGTGACTTTGCTGCATGAAATGGTGCGCCGCGATGCAAAACGCGGCCTGGCCACACTTTGTATTGGTGGTGGCATGGGTATTGCCATGTGTGTTGAGCGCGATTGATAGATAATCAACGCCATGGTGCGTGTGGTCTAACTGGATTTTGGAGAAAAAATATGTCACGAATAGCAGTTGTAACCGGAGGAACTCGAGGAATTGGTGCCGCTATTTCAACTGCTTTGAAATCAGCTGGATATACGGTAGCGGCAAACTATGCCGGCAATGATGAAGCGGCTGAAAAATTCAAAAACGAAACCGGTATAGCGGTTTATAAATGGGATGTAGGCAGTTTTGAAGCCTGTTCCGAAGGTCTGTCACAAGTTGAAAATGATCTCGGTGCCATTGAGGTTGTCGTCAACAATGCCGGAATTACCTGTGATTGCATGATGCACAAAATGACCCCTGACATGTGGGGCGATGTGATCCGGGTCAATCTGAACTCAATGTTTAATATGACAACGCCGCTGATCAATGGCATGCGCGAGCGCGGGCATGGCCGCATCATCAACATTTCTTCCATCAATGGTCAAAAAGGCCAGATGGGACAGGCCAACTACTCGGCCGCCAAAGCCGGTATCATCGGGTTTACCAAAGCTCTGGCGCTCGAAACCGCCCGCAAAGGCATCACCGTCAACTGCATTGCACCGGGATATATCAACACCGATATGGTCGCCGCTGTGCCGGAAAAAGTGCTTGAGAGCATCATTGCAGCAATTCCGGTAAATCGCCTGGGTCGTACTGAAGAAATCGCCCATTGCGTCCTCTTCCTCGCCGATGAAAAAGCAGGCTTCATCACCGGTTCAACAATCAGCGCCAACGGCGGACAATATCTGGCGTAGTCTCATTCGTCAGCTGCGCTGCCACCTTCTCCCCAAGGGGAGAAGGTGGCAGCGCAGCTGACGAATGAGGGGCGAAACAAAAACTAAAGCTCACAACTCCGCGCAAAATCCCAATAAAGCTCGCGCACGTGGTTGGTAACAGGACCAACACCAAAGACCCTGTCTTCAATCCTGTTAACTGCAACAACCTTGCCGTAATTGCCGGTGCTGAACACTTCATCGGCGTTCATCAGTTCTTCTTCTGAAAGGGTTACCTCAGCCACCGGGTTACCTTCGGCTTCGAGAAGCTGCATCACCCGGCTTCGGGTTATGCCTGCGAGGAAAGTGCCATCGGCTGAAGCTGTAGAAATCTTTCCGTTTTTGACAATCATGAGGTTTGCCGTTGCCAGTTCGGCAATCGAGCCATCTGTCTTGTAGACGACAGCATTATCAAATCCGCGCCCGTTGGCATAGGCGATGGCACGCTGAAGATTGGGATAAAGACACGCAGCCTTGGCATCCGTTGGTGCCATGTCAG
>CAZVAZ010000271.1:0-3788 GCA_964625235.1 uncultured Hyphomicrobiales bacterium | reverse complement strand
AGAGCCCTTATGCGCCACGATCCATAAGGGCGTCAATCTCTCTGCGCTGTTTTTTTGTCGGCCGCCCCGCACCCTCCTCGCGTTGGCCTGATGTGGCCGCTAATCGCGCTTCTCTGGTCAGAGGAATTTCAACAGGAGAAAGGTCGTGGTAAAGCGTTATTGCCTCAACAGCAGGGCCGCGCCGGACGCCAATTGCCGCAACTTTCAAAATCTTTACTTTTTTGTTGGCAACAAAGGTAATTGTGTCGTCAACCTGAACCAGATGGCTGACTTTGGTGATGCGCGTGTTGTTAATTCGAATATGCCCTGAAGTCACCATTTTTGCAGCCAGTGTGCGGGTTTTGAACTGGCGCGAGAACCACAGCCATCTGTCAATACGCTGGTGAGCTTCAGTCATGACTTCGAAGTATCTTTGCCCCGAGGTCTTTCGTGTGTTTTTTCGAGGGTTTTTTTCAAATCAGCCAATGCCGCAAAGGGTGAATCCTTGAGATCAGGCGTCTTTTTCTCGGGTTTTGACCGCTTTCTGGCAGCGCGGTCCGGTGGCGGCTTCCTGCCCTTTGTGCGCTTGTCCCGGTTCTGGCCGGATGGTTTGGGCCGGCTTTTTGCCGGTCGTTTTGGCAACCAGACTTCCAGAGTTGTCTCTTGTGCTTCAACAGGCGGAGCGTCAGCAACATCAGCAACTTTGCTCTCAATCGTATCATCGCTAACCGCAGGCTCGGTTGGCGTGTCACTGGCAGGTGCAGCAGTTGGCGAAGGTTGTGCAGGTAGGATGATTTTACGCTGCTCCATGCGATAGCCCAGGGTTTGCAAAATAGCAGTAAAGTCCTCGCCGGAACAGCCGACCAGAGACATCATATCAGCTGTTACGCTAAATCCGCCGCCTTCAATCGAGCCAGCAGGCCTGATCTCGCCTTCTTTTTCCGGTTTCCAGAAAATCAGCAACCTGATCATGTCGGCAACGCGCTCAAGCATATCAATTCGCACAGCACGTTTGCCGCATTGCCTGAAGCCCACGGATTGATAAAACCCTGCTGGGGTGGTGCTGTCAGCGACAACAGAGGTAAGGCCCTGTTGGGGCGGCTGGGGAATGTCATCGAGCGACATCGAACCGTTTTTGGCCTGATTTAAAACCCACAATAACATCGTCCACCTGACCGCAGCCGGTTTCAGCAGCGCTGGACAGAAAACATGGTAGGCACCAAAACGTACACCATATTTACGCAGCTGTTTTCGTAAGCTCTGGTCCAGCAGCTTGATGTCAGCGGCAACATCCTCGCGTTTTAAAACGCCGAGTTCTTCACACAATCTGAATGCAACACCGCGGCCAAGGCCTTCAATATCTTCAGCCGCTGACAGTTTGACGAGAGGTTCGAGATGTTTTTCTATCTGGGCGTCAATATAGGTTGTCAGGCGTTTTTGCACGCGCTCGCGCTCGAGACCGGATAATTGCTCGTCTGCAAAGATTTCAATATCGGGTTTGAGAATAGTGATGCCTGCCTGAAGCCGGGCTATAACCTGCTCGCGCCAGATGATTTTGCCGGCACTATCAAAGGAAATATGTTGATCTTCGCATTTCGCAAATTCATCAGCTCTTTCGGCAATTTTTTCCGCGGCAGCCTTTAAAGACGCCGTCCGCAGCGCTTTTTCCTGGGCACCGCCTGCGTGGGTATCCGCACTGAAACGAAACCCGTCGAGCTTGCCGACAAATTCACCTTCGACCAGAATTTCACCTGCTGTATTTATCTCAGCCATCAAATTGTCCTTCTCGCGCAACCGGCGCATAAGAACACTTGTTCTTCTGTCAATAAACCGCTGGGTAAGTTTTTCATGCAGGGCATCGGAAAGCCGTTCTTCTATTAAGCGGGTATTTTCGCGCCAATTGTCTCCATTGTCCAGCCAGTCGCTCCTGTTGGCAACAAAGGTCCAGGTTCTGATGTGCGCAATTCTTGTTGCCAGCGTGTCAATATCACCATCGGTTTTATCGGCGTAATCCAGCTGTTGCTGCAACCAGTCTTCAGGAATTACGCCACTGTCAGACATGAGGAACTTAAAAACCGAGGCCAGTAATGATGCATGATCATTGCTGGTTGTATTGCGGTAATCAGGAATTTGACAGACCTGCCACAGCTTGTCTATGGCGGCGGGATTTGTTGCCATGTCGACAATTGTGGCGTCGCGGGCCAAAGTTTCAAGAGCCAGCACATCACCGGCAGCCCTGGCTTTGGTAAAGCCGGGCAGGTCAGGTGATTGCGCCAGACACCGGTTAAGATTTGCAAGCGAAGAATAATCCAGTTTGGTGGAGCGCCATTGCAAACGCTTTAACGGATCAAACCTGTGGTTTTCAATCTGCTGCACAACGTCCGCGTCCAATGCTGCTGCATCACCGGTGATACCAAAGGTGCCGTCATTCATGTGGCGCCCGGCGCGCCCGGCAATTTGCGCCAGTTCAGCTGGCATCAGGTCGCGGCTGCGGCTGCCGTCGAATTTGCGTGTTGCGGCAAAGGCAACATGGCCCACATCCATGTTCAGCCCCATGCCAATGGCATCCGTTGCCACCAGAAAATCAACCTCGCCCGATTGATAAAGTGCAACCTGAGCATTGCGGGTGCGCGGGCTCAAAGCCCCCATGACAACGGCAGCACCGCCGCGCTGGCGCCGGATGAATTCAGCGATTGTATAAACGGCTTCACTGGAAAACGCGACAATGGCGCTGCGCCGGGCCAGGCGGGTAATTTTTTTCTGCCCACCATAAGAGAGGTTGGAAAATCGCGGGCGCGTAATAAAATTGGCGGCGGGCAATATCTGTTGCAGCAAAGGCCGGATGGTTTCAGCCCCCAGCAGCATGGTTTCGCGAGTGCCGCGCCAGTTCAGCAATCTGTCGGAGAATATATGACCGCGTTCTTCGTCACCGGCCAGCTGAACTTCATCGACGGCGATAAATTCAACCTCGACATTGCGCGGCATGGCCTCGACGGTGCAGATGTAATATCGCGGGTTTTTGGGGATTATTTTTTCTTCCCCGGTAATTAACGCTACAACGCCCGCACCTTTTATGTCCACAACCCGGTCATAAATTTCGCGCGCAAGCAGCCGCAGGGGCAGGCCGATCATGCCGCTTTGGTGGCCCAGCATTCGTTCAACCGCCAGATGGGTTTTGCCGGTATTGGTCGGGCCCAGAACGGCGGTTACATGGCGTCCGCGTGAATTTGCGCTTTGGTGTTGTATCTCGGTCATCAGCACCGTTTGATGTTGTTTTTGACGGTATGCCACCTTCATGGGTTGTTGGAAATGTGAATGCAAGCAGGAAAGTACGATGAGATTAACGATGAGGCATAATGTTTCAATTTGACACAATATTGCCACAGCCCGTTAAGCTGTGGAACGCCAACGGAACAAAATGTGACCGAATCACTTACCTGCACAGGTTCAGGGTTTGTTCACGGCTATATGTAGAGGAAAATCCATTTGTGGTGTTGAAGTGGCTGGCTAAACACCTGCTGCACTTGAAAACAGGTGTCCAAAGGTTAATTTGGCCGGTATGAGTATGATGAAATTGTTAATCACCCATCGGCAAATTCAGGTTAAGATTATTAGCAATCGGAATGCACCATGAACAAAGGGTGACCGAATCGCTGACCGGAGAATTTTCATGTTTCGTTCATGGCTAAATGTAGCGGCTGCAGGAAATATTTTCCGCATTGTTGCAAGGTTTTGCATAAATTCTCAGGTCATGGCGGTAGTCAATGTTGTGAAAATTAACCCCGATGTCCCGATTTGATACAGCTGAT
>CAZVAZ010000270.1:0-3789 GCA_964625235.1 uncultured Hyphomicrobiales bacterium | reverse complement strand
GACCACAGAAGTACGTTGCCGCCCTGTTCAGGCCGGGCGGCAAAACGTTCGCAGGCATCAATGTGGGCGCGGGTCGCTTGCGCCAGCGTTACCGGTTTTGATGCAAGGTCTTCAAGCGGTTCTGCCGCATTGCTCAGGCGTGACAACAGACCTTCGAGATCGTCCCAGGTCTGAGCAGAAAACCCTTTTACACCGGGATGAACGCGCTCTCCTTTTTTAACGCGAAGTTTTTGTGTCGCCAGGTTCTGGTGCAAGGTTGATGTGCCGCTTTTCAATCTGGGACCGCGCAGGACGGCCTGTTCGAGATTGCGAACTCTGGTGCGGATATCCAATGGCTCAAGCCCCAGCCGGCACAAAGGGTGTTTGAGCAGAGCCAATAGAGATATTGCTGAAAACCCGGATGCTGCCGCTTCAATTACCAGGGTTGTAAAGATGGCAGTTTCTGTATTGGCCAATGGTATTCCAGCCGAATCATCAACCTTGAGGTGCCAGCGCTGCAATTGAGCTGCGACACGCCGGGCAAGGGTGCGATCGGGAGTTACAAGTGCTACGGTTTTATCCGGTGTTTCGACCACCTCACGGATGATAAGTGCAATCGCTGTTGCTTCTTCGCGCATGTTGGGTGCTGTCAATATGGAAATACCGGTCAGCGCCCGGGCTGCGGCTTTGGTATCAATTTGAGCCAGCCGGTGTTGCCATTGATCGGTTGTCTGCCACGGTCGCAGGGCTTCGCTGACCAGGCGCGAGGCGGTGACAGTGGAATTTTCTGTTTTAATTCCCGGTAACAAGCGAACGTCACTGCGATCAACGCCTATGGCTTCCAGTAACTGCTTCATGCCAAACTGAGGATGTTCAGGCCCGATTTTCTGCCAGGACGCATCATCAAGGCCAAGATCAAGGCCGGGCAGGACGACCGCCCCCATGGGCAGGTGCGCTATGGTGGATAGAAGGGATGCGGTTGCCGGTATGGAGCCGGTGGAGCCTGCGGCAATGACAGGTGCATTCGGGGGATTGCGTTTTAATCTTTCGGTCTGTGCGTTAATGACGATGTTGCGTCGCGCGCTGGGCTGGATAAATCCTTTTTCTTTCACTATCCCGGGTAAAAACTCGGTGATGATTTTCAGGAATTCCAAAGTGAGTTGCCAGTATTCCTCATAATCCTCCGGCACGAGTGTCGCCAGACCCTTGAGGTCAACACCTTCCGTATCGGCAGCATCCAAAAGATCGCCCAGATCAGCTGCCAGCGAGGCTGATTGTGCCGGGGTGATATTATCTACGTTTAAACCTTCGCCAGGTATTTCGCGCGCCTTTGCCCATTTCATAATCAGTGGAATTAAGGTCAGCTGGCGTTCGAGTTTTGAAATTGCCGGGGGGATTTCGGGCGCGCCCGGTTCGAGAAAAAACGCATCTTCATCGACATCGCCAATGGGCCTGATATCGGGCAGCAACCGCGCGAGCTCGTCATCGGCGGATAAAAAAGCATCAATCAGGGCGCGTTGCGATCTGCGGGTGGGGACCAGCAGCGTATATTTTGGCAGGAACCCGGCTGTTGGTGCCGGTGTATCGGGGTTGGGAAAACCTCCCTGCAATACCGCCTCAGCTAGGCACCGGGTAAACGGTTGTCCCGGCGGAATGGTAAAAATACGTGGGGCGGGTTTTGCAGTCATTACCGGTTCAGTTTTTCCTCAGCTGCCGTTAGTGCAACAGGAGTGCCAATATGCAGCCACTGGCCCCTGAGTTCCAGTCCAAACAGGCGTTTGTGGGCCAAAGCTTTGTTCCACAGCAGATTAAGCGAAAACGGACCGGTGGGAGCGCCGGTAAAAATACGCGGATGAATGAGACAGCAACCGGTGTGGACACAGGCGGCTTTCTTGCCCATAGCGGATTTTAACAAGCGTCCATCTGCGGCGATATTAAAATCACCGTTGCCCGAATACCCTAAGCTGTTGTCTGTCGGTGCCAGCAACATCAGGCAATCCATTGTGTCGTCGTCCCATGCTTTGAGCATGGCGGCCAGATTGTCCCCATCGTCCTCAATCCACAGACTGTCGCTGTTGAGGATGAAAAACCGGTCCGGCCCGAGAATTTCCAGATTTGCATATGCGCCGCCACCGGTATCCAGCAGTTCGTCGCGTTCATCGGCAATGATCACATCAGTAACGGACGAACTTTCAAGATGTTGTTCCAGCACATCGGCGAGATAATGAACATTGACCACAATCGGCGAGATTCTATGAGTGGCCAGACGCTCGAGGGTGTAATCGATCAAAGGCCTGCCATTTAATTCCACCATTGGCTTGGGTTTGGTGGCGGTTAAAGGGCGCATTCTTGTGCCCAGACCGGCGGCCATGACCATGGCGGCGGGGGTTTCATTCTGGGTCATGTTTGTCTCGGCAGATGGCGGTCAAACCATCTTTTTAATGGCTTCAAGCGCGCATGCTGCAGGTTGCGTTCGAGATAGGCGCGGACACGGGGCATATGGGCAAGATAGTGGGGCTTGTTATCCCTGTCGGCGAGGCGGGCAAATATTCCGAGAATTTTAGTTGCCCGCTGAGCGCCTAAAATAGCGTAGGAAAAATCAAAATCATCGCGATCATAGTCAACGCCGGTGAACCCCAGCTGTTGCCAGTAGTAGGCATAGAGTTGCGCCTCTTCCTGCGCTGACACATCGCGGCGCGCATCCTGTAACAAAGACATCAGATCATAGGCGGGCGCACCCAATACCGTATCCTGATAATCGAGCAGGCCCACACGGGCGATGCCATCGCGTTTCGGTAACCAGATCAGATTAGGCGAATGATAATCGCGCAGTGTCCAGATTTTCGGACATTGTTCAAGATGTTGCCACAGGGGTTGCCATATTTCGAGAAATTCAGCGCGATCATCTTCAGCGATCGCTTTTCCTTTTAGTCTTGGCCAATACCAGTCCGGAAACAATTCAATTTCAATCTGCAAAGCTGCCCGATCATAGTCCGGAATGATGCGGTCAATCAGTTCGGGTGTTGACTGCGATGCGCTTAATCTTGCGGACAGGTGTACCAGAACGTCAATGGCAGCCTGCATTGGTGCGGTCATATCTTCAGCCCTTGCGGCCATGTCAAAATAGACATTGGTACCGAGGTCTTCGAGCAGCAGGAAACCGTCACCGGGCTGGCTCGCAAATATCTGTGGCGGGCTCAGGTCCAGCGACTGCAGGCCGGTGGTCATAGCAATAAAGGGCTTTATCCCTTCCGCCAGATGGGCCAGGGCACTATAGGATTTACCGTCTCGTATGGCAGGCCCGTCGCTCATGTTGGGCATGTCCATCATGATACAATGGCGTTTTTTGTCGTTAATGCGTTCATAGCGACGGTGAGATGCATCACCTTGCAGAAAATGACGTCTGGCGTCGCCCCAGCCTGCTTTTTGCAGGAATGCAGCACTGCTACGCCAGCGTTCAAGTTTCTGCTGCCAGAGCCCGTGACCTGTCAGGGTAATTTTTCTGGAATTCTGAGAAACATCGTCGATTGAGATCATTAAACGATCAGCAAATTGATGTTCTGCAATCCTGTCAGGCCATTCAACCAGAGAGATACCGTCAATGAGAGCATCGTCCAGTCCGAGTTCATCGACTTCTGATTTGTCAGCAATGCGATAAAGATCGAAATGGGAAGCTTTAAGGCGCAAATCCTCATAGGTCTGCACCATGGTAAAGGTCGGGCTGGGTACTTCGAGGTCCGGGTTGCTGGCCAGGGCGCGTAAAAAAGCGCGGGCGAATACGGATTTTCCAACGCCCAGATCGCCAGTAAG
>CAZVAZ010000269.1:0-3793 GCA_964625235.1 uncultured Hyphomicrobiales bacterium | reverse complement strand
TCGCTGACCTGCCTCCGGGACATCCATTCTTCGAACAGTTAAGCTTCATGAATGCGGAAGAATTACCAGATTTTAGCACTGCCCTTGCCCGGGTTGGCACCATGAAAGCCGATCAGGTCAGCTCTACTGATTTGTTCATGTTTCTCAAATTGCCCTTTTCCTACATCGAGCCGCGACACCGGTTAAGTCTGCTCGATGATGATTTTCAAAATCAAATCCTCGCCGCCCGATCAAGGTTTCGCGATAACCTGCCGGAAACTCTGACCGATTCAATTGAGTTTTACGACCCCGACACCTATAATTCAGCGTCCAATATTGAGGCCAATATCCTGTTTGGATACATTAACTACGGCATTGCTGAAGCCCCGGCAGCGGTGAGAAAAGCCATACAGGAAGTGGTCGATGATTTAAATCTGCGCGAAGATATTTTCAATGTGGGGTTGAATTACAACGTCGGCACCGGCGGAAAACGCCTTTCCAACGTCCAGCAGCAAAAACTGGCCCTGGCCAGAGTATTGCTCAAACAACCTGATATTTTTATTGGCAATAATCCGTTTGCATCCCTTGATCAGCAAAGCCGGATTGCCAGCATTGAAAAATTACTGGAACTTGCCAGCGGCAAGGTCGATAATTATAAGCCGTTCGGGTTGTTTTTATCTGTTTCAGAACCTGAACTGGCAGCAAAATTTGACAGGGTTCTGGTTTTTGAAGACGGTGTACTGGTAGAACAGGGACCACCAGATGAACTAAAACAAAAAAATGGGCGCTTCGCACGTTTATTGGAGAAAGCCTGATACTGTTAAGGTACGATTGAATATTTCCCACATTGGGTTTGGAGAACTATAATGGCATTGGATGATGAAGTAGGTGCACTTCGGCGAAATCCGCTTTTCGCGAAAATCAGCCCGTCTAAACTGAAGCTTCTGGCTTTCACCTCAGAACGCATTGATTACGAGGAGGGGCAGGATCTTTTTCATATGGGAGATCCTTCAGATGCCGCCTACGCCATCATAAGCGGCTCGGCCGATGTTCTCATTGATACACCTGCCGGTGAAATCAAAGTAGCGCAGGTTGAAAAAAATGCCTTTGTCGGTGAAATGGGTATTATCTGCGATGTCCCGCGTACGGCGACGATAAGAGCGTGCAGCCATCTGGAAACCCTTAAAATTTCAAAAGAACAATTTCTCCAGCTTCTGACGGAATTTCCTGAAGCCGCAATCGAATTAATGCGCGTTCTTGGTGATCGCCTGATCAATACAACCGCTGATTTATCTCAGGCCCGAAAAAGAATTCAGGAACTGGAGACTTGATATACACCACCATTGGCTTAATCTATATATATTGAGGAAAAGAATCCTGGCTTTGAGGGGCAAAAACCAGTGTACGATTTCGTTAAAAACATCCCGGTTCGAAGTGCTGTTAATGCAGGTATCAAGTTGGGATCATTATGAAGAGCAATGATTTATTCGTCAGGTTTTGGGGAGCAAGAGGCAGCTTGCCGGTTCCAGGTCCGGAAACTGTTGAATTTGGCGGAAATACGTCCTGTGTAGAGATAAGGTGTGGACCACACCTTCTCGTTATTGATGCCGGTTCAGGAATAAAAAACCTTGGCCACGCCCTTGCAGATGATGGATATGAGGAAATCAACCTGCTGTTCTCACACTGCCATTTTGATCATATCAGTGGATTTCCGTTTTTTGAGCCCTTGTATCAAAACGGACGCAACATCAATATCTGGTCAGGCCATCTCGAAGGGGTCATGACCACCAAAGAGATGATTTACGAGTTAATAAAAGAGCCGTATTTTCCTGTTACTCCTGCCTATTTCAAAGCAAATATCGATTACAGAAATTTTTCCATTGGCGATACATTAACGCCTAAGCCCGGCATCACCATTACCACTGGCCCTCTCAATCACCCTGATGGGTGTTGCGGTTATCGCGTTGAATGGCAGGGTAAATCAATTTGCTACGTCTCTGATACAGAGCATCTGGAAGGTGAACTGGACCAGAATATCCTAAAGTTGATCGATCAGGCCGATATTGTCATCTATGATGCAACCTATACAGATGTAGAATACCCGGAATTTAAAGGCTTTGGGCATTCGACCTGGCAGGAAGGTGTACGACTTTGCGAGGCTGCCGAAGTAGGACAGCTTGCGCTTTTCCATCATCGGCCTCGCCATGATGATAAAAGTTTGCGAGCGATCGAAAATGAGGCGAAAGCTTTACGCGCAGGCACAATTGTCGCCCGCGAAGGTTTGGTAATGTACCCTTAAGTCAGGAAGAATGGGTTACTGTTTTGAACGTAAAAACCAGAAAATTCAAAAACATCATAATGTCTGCATTGACGCCTGAGAGCACTGCTCAATTGCCCGACAGGGTAACCGAGGCAATATCCAAACAGGAAGATTCGAGCGAAGTACTGGTAAAAATTATCCAGCTGTTAGTGGTGGCAATTTTTGGCATACTTTATCTGGTAACCCCGAAAACCGATGCCAACACCCAGTTTTCGCCGGTGCCTTATGCAATCCTGTCTTATCTGGCTATCAACCTGCTCATGTTATTCTGGGCCTTAAAGCGCAGCTTGCCCAACCTCGCAGTCTACGCTTCCATCATTATTGATACCGCATTGTTGATGGTGCTTATCTGGTCGTTTCATATCCAGTACGAACAACCGCCGTCATTTTATCTCAAAGCGCCGACGTTGCTTTATATATTCATATTTATCGCCCTGCGTGCCTTGCGGTTTCAGGCGCGTTTTGTTGTGGCTGCAGGCATAGCTGCAGCCGTTGGCTGGTCTCTGATGATCCTCTATGTTGTCTCCGTCGATCCCGGCAACAACATGATCACGCGCAACTATATTGAATACATGACCAGCAATTCGATTTTACTTGGTGCGGAATTCGACAAAATTATCTCCATGCTGTTTGTCACCGGAATATTGGCACTGGCGCTGAACCGTGCCCACAATCTGCTTGTCAGTGCAGTGACAGAGCAAACCGCTGCACAGGATTTTTCACGATTTTTCGACGACACGGTGGCAACAAAAATTCGCGAGGCCGATCACCGGATTGCACCTGGAGAGGGCAGTAATCGCGATGCCAGCGTTCTCAATGTTGATATTCGTGCATTCACCATAATGGCGGCAAAAATGGAACCCGGCGAAGTCATGCATATTCTTGCCGAATATCAAAAACGCATTGTTCCGCTGATCCAGAAGCACGGCGGCACCATAGACAAATTCATGGGCGATGGCATCATGGCAACATTTGGTGCCACCAACCCTTCGAAGACATACGCTGCCGATGCGCTAAGAGCACTGGATGACATCGTAGCGGATTTACATTCCTGGGAAACAGATCCTGACCTGACCATACTGAGCCCCCTTCGCGTCAATCTGGCGATTGCCACCGGACCGGTGACATTTGGTGCCGTTGGCGACGAGCACCGTCTGGAATACACCGTCATCGGTGCAGCAGTTAACCTCTCGGCTAAACTGGAAAAATTCAACAAAGTGCTTAAAACAAACGCAATCGTCGACAAGGCAAGCTATGACACCGCCACAGCGCAAGGGTATTCACCTTTGACCCAGCCCGGAATTGTCAACCACAATATTGAGGGGACCAATGGAAAACATGAGCTTTGCATCCTTTATTAGAGTGATTATAACTCCTTAGGGTCATTGATCCATAATATCACTGAACACGAGTGGTAGGGAGCAAAGTGATGCTGGAAGACCAATACGGAAATGAACTGTCAACGTCATCACAGCCCGCGCGCGACGCCTACGA
>CAZVAZ010000268.1:0-3798 GCA_964625235.1 uncultured Hyphomicrobiales bacterium | reverse complement strand
CGCGGTCAATACGGCCTTTGAATTTCAACTGCTCATCCACCCACTCAATATTTTCGCGCGTCCAACTGGCAATCTGGTCAAAACGATAAATTCCAAGACCATTCAAAATGTCTTCAATTTTGGGCCCGACACCGCTGATGCGCTTAAGATCATTGGCATCTTCAGCGCTGGCCTTTTCAGGTGCCGCAGATTTTTTAATTGTCGTTGCGTTGACCACAAAGTTTGTTTTTGGTTTGGAGACTGTTTTGGCCTCAGCTTTTGGCTTGACGGTTTGAGGTAGTGGAGATTTCATCTTTCCATTGTACAACTCAGGATCCATCAGCGTGGTCAACTCGCCCATCGGTGCTGATTTTTGCCGCGCCACCTGAGGGCCGACTTTTGTCGGTCTGCCGTTCCTCAGATCATCGAGCAACTGTTCGAAGGATGCAGCATCCAGATCTTCATAATAATCTTCGTTGATCTGCACCATCGGCGCATTCACACATGCACCCAGACACTCAACCTCCAGCCACGACAGTTGCCCATCATCACTTATGGTTTTTTCCGGGCCTATAACCTTGCGACACACCTCTTTTATGCTATCTGCGCCACGCAACCAGCAAGGAGTGGTGCCACAGAACTGGACAAAGTGCTTGCCCACCGGCGACAGGTTGAACATGGTGTAGAAAGTGGCCACCTCGAACACACGAATATACGGCATGGAAAGCAGCTCGGCCACATGACGTATGACCGGCTCCGACACCCAGCCATCATTTTGTTTTTGCGCCACCCACAGCAGCGAGATTACTGCGGAAGCCTGACGGCCAGCGGGATATTTCTTCATCTCCTGTTTGGCAAAGGCTTTGTTTTCTGCCGAAAATTTAAAATCATCCGGCTGGATATGGTGAAGTCGTCGCACACTCATCGGTCGACCTCCATCAACTTCCCTCCCCCTGCCGGGGGGAGGGTCAGGGTGAGGGGCTGCTCGCTATTTTGCAGTGAGAGCGCTGTCTGGCGAATAATTTCCAGCACCCCTTCGATATTTTTCATTACTTCCGAATTCCAGAACCTCAAGACCGTAACACCACGATCATGCAGGACCATCGAACGCACAGCGTCCTTTTCGATCCCTGTGCGCATTCCATGTTGTCCACCATCCAGTTCAATAGCCAGTTTCAATGATGAACACCAAAAATCAACGACATACCTATCAATAGGGTGTTGGCGACGGAAGGTAAGGCCCTCCAGATGATCTCGTTTCAACAAAAACCAGAGTTTTCGCTCTGCATCCGTCATGTTCTGGCGTAAAGCTCGTGCAAAGGCTGTTTGTTCTTTGCTCCTGGTGTTTCGCAAACGGCCCCCCACCCGCCGCATCGCGTCGACCTCCCCCCGGCAGGGGGAGGTTGTTTTGTTGGCTAAAGTCATCGGTCGACCTCGCCAAATACGATATCCATTGAGCCCAATATGGCCGAGCAATCAGCCAGCAGGTGGCCTTTGCACATGAAGTGCATGGCTTGCAGGTGGGCAAAGCCCGGAGCGCGAATTTTGCAGCGATAAGGCTTGTTGGAGCCATCGGACACGAGATAGACGCCAAATTCGCCCTTGGGTGCTTCGACAGCGGCATAGACTTCACCGGCGGGCACATGATAGCCCTCGGTATAGAGTTTGAAATGATGGATCAGTGCTTCCATCGAGGTTTTCATTTCACTGCGCTTGGGCGGTACAACTTTACCATCCAGCGATGAAATCGGCCCCGGTTGCAGCAACTCCATACATTGCTTCATGATTTTAAGCGATTCATGCATTTCTTTCATGCGAATGAGATAGCGGTCGTAACAATCGCCGTTTTTGCCAATGGGGATGTCGAAATCAAGCTCGTCGTAGCATTCATAAGGCTGCGATTTACGCAGATCCCAGGCAGCCCCAGAGCCGCGCACCATCACCCCGGAAAATCCCCAGTTAAATGCATCATCAAGCGAGATAGTGCCGATATCCACATTGCGCTGCTTGAAAATACGATTATTTGTCAACAGGCCTTCAATATCATCAAGCTGTTTTGGAAAGCGCTCACAAAAGGCGAAAATATCATCCAGCAGTTTTTGCGGCAGATCCTGATGCACCCCGCCGGGGCGCACGTAAGCCGCATGCATGCGTGAGCCCGAGGCGCGTTCATAAAACACCATCAGCTCTTCGCGCGGCTCAAAGCCCCATAAAGGCGGTGTCAACGCGCCCACGTCCATGGCCTGAGTGGTAACATTGAGCAGATGGGACAGAATGCGACCGATTTCAGAATACAGCACCCGGATCAGTTGTGCGCGCCGCGGCACCTCTAGCCCCAAAAGCCGCTCCACACCAAGCGCAAACGCATGTTCCTGGTTCATCGGCGCGACATAATCCAGACGGTCAAAATAGGGAATGGCCTGGAGATAGGTTTTGCTCTCGATCAGTTTTTCGGTGCCGCGATGCAGCAGGCCGATATGGGGATCGATACGTTCCACCACCTCACCATCAAGTTCCATCACCAGCCGCAGCACGCCATGGGCAGCGGGATGCTGGGGGCCAAAATTGATGGTAAAATTGCGAACTTCGGCTTCGGCCATCTAAGTCTCAGTCTTTCTCAGGTTTTCCGTTACAACGATCTTAATCAAGCCTGATCGGCTTTTTCATCTCCGGGAAGCAGATATTCAGCCCCTTCCCACGGGCTTTCAAAATCAAACGATCTATATTCCTGGGTGAGATTTACCGGCTCATAGACCACACGTTTTTCCTCATCATCATAGCGCACCTCAACATACCCGGTTAAGGGGAAGTCTTTGCGCAGGGGATGTCCGCGAAAACCATAGTCGGTCAATAGGCGGCGCAGGTCTGGGTGGTTGGAAAACAGGATGCCGTAGAGATCGAAAGCTTCGCGCTCAAACCATTCGGCACCACGAAACAGCGACACAACACTTGGCACCTGACGCGTCTCATCCACTGCAAGCTTGACGCGGATACGTAAGTTCTGGGTTGGCGACAGCAAATGATAGACCACATCAAAACGGTTTTTACGCGTCGGGTAATCAACTCCGCAGATATCAATGAAATTGATGAATTTGCAACTTGAGTCATCACGTAAAAACTTCAAAACCCTGAGAATATCATCGGCGTCAACACTGAGGGTGAGTTCACCATGGGTAATTGCACTGTCAGCGACTGCATCGCCCAGATTAGACAGAATATGATCGCTGAGTTCGTTGAGCGCTTCGTTCATATTGTGTTTTGCCTCACGTCCTGTTGCCCGATTTCAAGCCTAACGCTCAATCGTCCCGGTTCGTCTGATTTTCTTCTGTAACTGCAAAATGCCATAAACCAGTGCTTCGGCTGTCGGCGGGCAGCCGGGAACATAAATATCCACCGGAACAATACGGTCACACCCGCGCACCACAGCATAAGAATAATGATAATAACCGCCGCCATTGGCGCAAGAGCCCATGGAAATCACATAACGCGGCTCAGGCATCTGGTCATAGACCCTGCGCAGCGCCGGGGCCATTTTATTGGTGAGTGTTCCCGCAACAATCATCACGTCTGATTGCCTCGGGCTGCCGCGCGGTGCAAAGCCGAAGCGTTCGACATCATAACGCGGCATCGATGCCTGCATCATTTCAACCGCACAACACGCAAGCCCGAAGGTCATCCACATCAACGAACCTGTGCGCGCCCAGTTTACCAGATCATCGCTTGCCGTGACGATAAAACCCTTGTCGGCGAGTTCATCAGACATGCCGGCAAAGAACGGGTCATCAGCAATGAACGGTTTTCCCGTGCGCGGATCAAGCA
>CAZVAZ010000267.1:0-3816 GCA_964625235.1 uncultured Hyphomicrobiales bacterium | reverse complement strand
TACAGAAATACATTTTCCCCGGTGGCTATGCCCCTGCCCTGTCTGAATTGTTTCCAGCTATTGAAAAAGCCGGGCTGTGGGTCAGTGACGTTGAGATTTTACGGATGCATTATGCCTGGACGCTGCGGTCATGGCGGGAGCGCTTTTTAGTCAATCGGGACAAAGCGGTGGAACTTTATGACGAAAGATTTTGCCGAATGTGGGAATTCTATCTTGCCGCCAGCGAAATGACGTTTCGCCATCAGGGCCATATGGTCGCACAAATTCAACTGACCAAATCAGTAGATACTGTGCCTTACACCCGCGGCTATATTTCCGAGTGGGAAAATCGCGTCGATAAATCCTGATCCCGGCACAATTGTGCATTGCATCATTTTATCTATGAGTGTTATCAATATACTCATATTTTTTGACAATTTTCCCTAAATCCGAGCGAGGATGATGATGGCCAAGCTGCCTTCCAATTTTTACAGAGCCCTGGCTATCGGTGCCCCTGATCCATTGCGCGAATTGCCGGTGAGGCTTGAAAGAATGATCCATTTTGTGCCCCCGCATGTGGAAAAAATACGCAACCGCATCCCGCAGCTGATTGATCAGGTTGATGTCATTTTAGGCAATCTTGAAGACGCCATCCCGATTGAGGCCAAGGAAGCGGCACGCAAGGGTTTCATCGCCATGGCCAACGCCCATGATTATGGCGATACCGGCCTTTGGGTGCGCATTAATGGTCTGCATAGCCCGTGGGTGCTGGATGATCTCACCGAGATAGTTGCCCAGGCCGGTGACAGGCTTGATGTTGTAATGGTGCCGATGGTTCAGGGTGCCTGGGATATTCACTATGTGGATCAGTTGCTGGCCCAGCTTGAAGCCCGCCACAAAGTTGAAAAGCCCATATTGATCCATGCAATTCTGGAGACTGCGGAAGGTGTTAAAAATGTTGACGACATTGCTGCAGCCTCCCCGCGCATGCACGGGATGAGCTTAGGCCCGGCTGATCTTGCCGCCTCACGCGGTATGAAAACCACCCGTGTGGGTGGCGGGCATCCCCATTATGGCGTATTGGCCGACGAAGTGTCGCCTGACAAGGCGCGCGCGTTTTATCAACAGGACCTGTGGCACTACACTATCGCCAGAATGGTGGACGCATGCGCCTCGAACCACATCAAAGCGTTTTACGGGCCGTTTGGTGATTTTTCAGATGCAGATGCCTGTGAAGCACAATTCAGAAATTCGTTTTTGCAGGGCTGCGCCGGAGCCTGGACGTTGCACCCCAATCAGATAGATATCGCCAGACGGGTGTTCAGTCCTGATGTGGACGAAGTCAAATTCGCCTTAAAAATACTCGATGCCATGCCCGATGGTGCCGGGGCGGTGATGATTGACGGGAAAATGCAGGATGACGCCACCTGGAAACAGGCCAAAGTCATCGTTGATCTAGCCCGAACGGTGGCTGAGACAGACGTGGATTTGGCTAAATCTTACGGATTATGCCAATAAAACCACAGGTGTGGGCTAAAAATGGCCACATGAAAGACCTATATTGAAAATAGGGCTTATGCTTTCGGGTTTTGTCCTGTATTCTTGTGTAACAGACGTTATGAAAATGGACACATCACTCAGATGGAACAGATTAAGCGGACGGCAAAATTCAGTATCGGCCAGATCGTCGCCCACCGGGTGTTCCCGTTTCGTGGTGTGATTTTTGACGTCGATCCCACCTTCAACAATACCGATGAATGGTGGGAGTCCATCCCCGAAGAAGTGCGCCCGATCAAGGACCAGCCATTCTATCATTTGCTGGCTGAAAACGAAGATACAGAATATGTTGCCTATGTTTCCGAGCAAAACCTGATTGTCGATACTCTGGGTGAACCCATCCACCACCCGCAGGTCAAAGAAATCTTCTGCAGTTACGAAGAAGGCGGCAATTACAAAATTCGCGATTTTATTGCCAATTAGAAGCTGTTAGCCGGCCGTTGCCTGTTATAGTGGCGCATGAATTATCCATCCGAATCAGTTGCCCGTATACTTCGATTGATTTTCGTTGTTGCGTCTTTCTGGGCGTTGACCTCTCCGGTCTATGCACAGCCCTCGCCTGCAATCGCCATGCACGGGCAACCCAAATATGACCGTGATTTCAATAATTTCAGCTATGCGGATCCTAAAGCCAAACGCGGCGGGAGAATCTCGTTTGCCACAGTAGGTACCTTCGACAGCCTCAACCCGCTGATTATCAAAGGTGTGGCCGCCCTGGGTATCAGAAAACATGTCTATGAAAGCCTGATGGCGCGCAGCTTCGATGAGCCGTTTTCTCTATACGGGTTGATTGCCGAGACCATTGAAGTGCCTGATGATCGCTCGTGGGTAAGTTTCACACTGCGTCCCGAAGCACGATTTTCGGACGGTAAACCAATCACTGTCGATGATGTGATTTTTTCTCTTGAGATTTTGCGCGATCAGGGCCGGCCCAATCACCAGTTTTACTATTCCAAAGTTATTAAAATCGAACGCAGCAGCAGCCATGTGGTCAAATTCATTTTTGGCGAAGACCGCGATCGCGAATTGCCGCTGATATTGGGATTGATGCCCATATTACCCAAGCATGTCTATGCCAACAAACCTTTTAATGTCACCAGTTTCGACAAGCCGATTGGCAGCGGGGCTTATGTCGTGGATACGGTGTCACCTGGCCGACGTATAACATATAAGCGTAACCCTGATTACTGGGGCAATGACCTTGCCGTTAACAAAGGCCGGTTTAACTTTGATATCATTTCCTATGATTATTACCGCGATGACACTTCAGCCTTTGAGGCCTTTAAAAGCGGGCTGTTTGATTTTCGCGCTGAACAAGACCCGACCAAATGGGCCACAGCCTATGATTTCAAGACGGTAAAAGACGGCTCCATTATAGTAGAGGAATTCAAGACCGGTGTGCCTTCAGGCCTTTATGGTCTGGTTTTCAACACACGACGCGCACTGTTTGCGGATGTCAGAGTTCGTCAGGCCATGACCCTGTTATTTGATGGCAAATGGATTAACAGAAATCTATATCACGGACGCCTCAAGCGCGTTCAAAGTTATTTTGGTAACTCGGCATTATCATATAAGAACCAGCCCGCATCAGATGAAGAACGTGAGATACTGGCCGAGGCGGGGGCCATCGTTGCCCCTGAATTTCTGGATAATACCTACCAGCTGCCGCAAAGCGACGGTTCCGGGCGCAATCGCAAGAACTTGAGGAAAGCCATTGGTCTGTTTCGACAAGCAGGCTACGAGCTTGTCGCGGGTAAATTAATTCAAAAAGACAGCAAAAAACCCTTCAGTTTTGAAATCATGGTGGTTAATCGCGATCAGGAGCGTCTGGTTTTGAGTTATGCAACTGCACTAAAACGCGCGGGTATTGATGCGCGTGTCAGGCAGGTGGACACCTCGCAATTTGAGCAGCGCAAACAGAAATATGATTTTGATATGCTGCCGTTCTTCTGGTTCGCCTCGCTGTCACCGGGAAACGAGCAGAATTTCTACTGGGGCAGTGATGGCCGCACGCGCGAAGGTACGCGCAACTATATGGGGTCAGAAGACAAATCTCTTGATCGATTGGTAGAAGCCTTGATTGAGGCGCGCGACAGGAGTAAATTTGTGACAATTGCGCGAGCAATTGACCGGGTTTTGATGAGCAAAAACTATGTCATCCCGTTGTTTTACCTGCCGGCACAATGGGTGGCGCACAAAAAGTATTTAAAACACCCAACCACAGTTTCTCTATACGGTTATCGCATTGATACTTGGTGGTCAGAGGAGAATCAGCCAAAG
>CAZVAZ010000266.1:0-3820 GCA_964625235.1 uncultured Hyphomicrobiales bacterium | reverse complement strand
TCCTCAGTTTACTGTTGAGAACTGACACAGATTCACTGCCATTAACATTACCCAGGTGGCCCTTGGCGGCATATCCATAGGCAGTATAGAATGTTTCATTATGCCGGGGAGTGCTGGATGAGCTCCCTGTTTCCTGCACGCCATCGGAAAGTAAAATGATAAATTTCTTGGTTTCCTGATCGAAATTCCGTGACACATAAGGTTCTTCAGGAGTTAACATGCGCCAGCCCCAGGCCAGTCCGGTGGCAATATTCGTATAACCATCTGCCGTCATGCCATCGATAGCCGTATCCAGTGCACTTTTGTCCGTTGTCAGGGGTAAAATCGGCTGTATCGGACAGTTGTTTTCCGGACCCCGACCGCCGCCTAAACTGAGTGATTCTGAGTATTTTGTGATGTCACGCTGTCTTTCCGGTCCATCTTCCTTGGTGTCTTCAAGAAACTCGTCATCTATGTAGCGGTTTCGATAGCTGTTGCCATCGTTGTCTCTAAAATCGCCATTATTCCAATATCTGCCATCTGGCTCGTCAGGGGCCAGATAAATCGGGAACAGGGTATCGGGAATAGAGGAAGTCGCCGTTGCATCGGTTAGATCGTAACCGGAAGCGCGCGCGCGAACGCAGCCGTTCCAGGGAATGTCCATTTCATTGTAGAGGTCCATCACATTCGTGTTGCCTTCGAAGTCTTCTCCCGAAACACTGGAAAGGCCGTTAAAGTCAATGCCCGACCAATTTAGCTGGTCCGCACTCAGGCGTACTGTGGTGGTAAATGGGACCAGGGAAATAAAGAGCTTGCTGGTGTCGGGAGAGCTGTCATGTAAAATTTCCACCAGGTCTTTTGCCGCAGTTTTAAGCGCGTCGAGCTTGCCGCTCCATCGCATTGAACCGGTATTGTCGAGCACAAGAACGATTTCCGCATAACTGCGTCCCGGTGTTGCTTCCGCTGTTGCCCGAATGGGCACATTGTCCACATTCCATATACCGGCAAATTTTGTTGGCACATTTGAGGTTGCTGTCACCGTAATGGTTTTTGTCACGTCATCACGGTTAAAGGACAAAGACGCAATTTCCTCTTCAGGGAAATTTGCATAAAGCGTCTTTTTTACCTTGTCTTCAAAAACAGACTGGGCTTCCTCACTGAAAATACCGCCGGCCAAAACCGCTGTGTCAACGGCTGATGCAAGGTCTTTTTGCTTCAGGAAAGCGCGCGAATAATCAACGGCTGATCCCATGGCGATGACAATAGGAACCAGAACAATGCCGAATATCATGCCTACATTGCCTCGTTTGTCGCGTTTAAATCGCGAGAGGATGCTTTTTGCCGGATTAAATGGTTTTTTATTCATGCTCGAAATCCCATTTGCAAAATCGTCTAATTCAGTTGAGAAACATGCCAGAAGCGAGAACGTCACAGAAGATTACTTTTGGTCTGTTGCCGATTGCTTTTGATGTAACCATGGCATCTCTACAGGGAGACCCTTACCATACCGTAAAAGTATTGTGTAAAAATGCGTATAAAATAGATAAACTAAGAATAAAAATATTAGCATAACTAAAAAATAAGTAATAAATAAGATTAACAAATGTATATACATTGTTAGTTAATGATGTACTCGGGGGTTGGATTTGATTTCATTGGAAAATCTTGCCAAAAGTTAACCAATAAATTCAAAGGATTCTAAATCAATTTTTGCAATGATTTATGATGCCTCCTGAAATGGATGCCAGGTTGACGTGATAAATTGTTGTGAGTTGAGTGTGATGCTTTTGAAAATCAAAAACAGAAAAAATCTCAAAACCTCCGTCTTGAAGCGATTTTATCGTAATGATGACGGGGTTGTAGCGATTGAATTCGCCGCCGTCGCCTTTCCGTTTTTCCTTTTGATCATTGCGACCATCGAAACGGCAATAGTGTTTATGGCTGGCATGGCGCTTGATCATGGCATGCAACGCACTGCGCGCTTTGTTCAGACCGGGCAGGCAGTGGTAGCGAATATGAGCCAGGATGATTTCAAAACCATGGTTTGTGACAATGCGGTTATGCTGCCAGATTGCGTGGCCACGGTAAAAGTGGATGTGCGCAATTTCGGCGATTTCACAGCCGCGACATTTCCAACAATGACCAAGCCCAACGGCGACCCGTTGGATGATGTGGATTACCAGTACAATATCGGTGCACCGGAAGAAACAGTTGTTGTCCGGGTGTCGTATGAGTGGCCCATTCTCTCCTCGGTTATCAATTCAAAGCTGGGAAACATGAACAGCGGCAATCGGCTGCTAATTTCGTCATGGGCGTTTAAAAATGAACCATAATGTTCAAATCACCCGTTATGGAAACATGATCACATGAAAATACCGCATAACCTTTTGCGCCTGATTACGCGCTTTAAATCCACCAGCAACGGCACATCTGCCGTTGAATTTGCGTTGATTTTTCCGGTTCTCCTTATTGTCTATTTCGGCCTGGTTGAAATTAGCAGTGCTCTTGATGCCAAAAGAAAAGTTGAAAACACCGCCAATCTGACCGGCATGCTGGTGGCCCAGGCAACAACGGTGAGCGATGCTTATATAGATAATGTATTTGAGGCCTCACAAATGGCGTTTGAGCCCCTTAACGTTGCACCGTTGCGGGTGGTTGTTACATCGGTTGTGCGCGTATTTGAAAATGGCAACTGGATTAACAAAGTCGACTGGAGTGAAAGTTACGGTTCAGGAGCATCTGCCCGCGCTGTTGATTCTGTATTGGATCCGCCGGAAAACATTCTTGGCGACAATCGCGGCATCATCGTAACCGAAGTGGAATACACATATTCAAGAATACTCTCCACAAACGTATTCAATGATTATTTTCCCAATACGATTACTTTTTCAAAAACCTATTGGGCCCATCCACGCTATGTGGTGAATATACCGTTTGAATAGCCTCTGACCCGAAAGGATCAGGTTAGGGCGTATTTCAAGCTTAAGGGTACTCGATTAAACAACAGGTCTACCTGTTTCTGACATTGCCGCGGGCGTTGGCACTTTCTTCCCAGAAATCCAGAAGTTTCAGGCGATAGGCTTCAGAACAATCGCCATCGCAACTGTCCCAGAACCCGCCAGGCAACCTTACCTGCCAATAGCGAATGGAACCTTCCTGAACCAGCCGCACTTTTACCACCGCATCGCCATTGCCAAAATCGCTGCGGGAATAGGTCGAGCCGTAATCCAGAATGGTTTTATTGCCTGCAGAAACCGCATTAGGTGCCATGATTACAACAGCCGACAACAACCCCAGAGCGCCAGCTTTAAATTTACTGATTTTCATATTCATAACCTCGATAAGTTGAGTGACAGGAATAGTTATACCAGCAACAATTGTATTGCCTGCATTTTTCTGATCCAGGCAGTTCAATTAGCCTTTCTTAATATGGGCGCAACTTGAAAAAAACCAAGGAGTTTAGCATTTCCCACCATAACAAAGATGTTATGTTAGTGCGAGCCAATCGGCCTGACCCAACTTGCTGATCAAGGTCATAGACCTGAAAACGCAAAATCGGCCAGGCCTGATCAGCCCCCTCCCTGGCCATTCGGGATGTTATATTTCAATACATCCCTAAAGGGTTCAACATCGCGATGTTTCCGGTCGTTGTCATGAAAAGGAAAAGGCAGGGCAGGGGAGTGGCCACAGGCCCGGCAACTCTTTGAAACGCGCAATACCATGGCAAACAACTTCTGGACCAAAGGTCCGGGTTCAATTTGCCGCATCATTTTAATTCGCTTCAGGAATTTGCATTACCGCGCAAGACTGCCCCCCGGCGCAATGTAATACATTGGTGTTT
>CAZVAZ010000265.1:0-3822 GCA_964625235.1 uncultured Hyphomicrobiales bacterium | reverse complement strand
GCCAGAATGTCGCGCTTTATGCCGGTCTGGGCTATGCCTATATTCTGCTGATGATATTCCCCATTTACAATGTCATCGAAAGCCTCGACAGAAACCAGATTGAGGCCGCACGTGACATGGGGGCATCGTGGATTAAAATTCACCGCCGCATCGTCATTCCCTATGCCAAGCCGGGCATCGCTTCAGGTTGCACCATGGTTTTCATGTTGACTGCCGGGGCGCTGGCCGCCCCGCAGATTTTGGGAGGGCCATCATCATTGTGGTTCACCCAAATCATCTACCAATGGTTTAACCAGGGCGGCAACTGGCCGCAAGGCTCAGCCTTTGCCGTTGTGCTGCTGATCACCTGTATCTTCATTGTGCTGGCGGTGATGCGCCTATTCAAAGTCAACATGGGGGATATTGGCAAATGAAAACCGATAGCCTCCTCATCCGCATCGGCCTGGGCTTTTACCTGATATTGTTCTTTACGTATCTGCTTGGTCCGCTCATTTTGATGTCCATCACCGCGTTTAACTCGCCGAGTTTTCCGCAAGCAACACCGTGGGAAGTGCTGACATTTGAGTGGTTCAGGGTGCTTTTTGACGATGCCCGCATCGTCAATGGCCTCAAGAACAGCTTTATCATCGGCTTTTTCACCGTTATCCTGTCTGTGGTCATGGGTCTGGCTGGTGCGCTGGTGTTGACCCAGATATGGCCCAAGTTACGCGCGACTTTTTATACTATTATCATCGCCCCCATCCTTATTCCCGGCGTGGTGCTTGGTATTTCCACGTTAGTGTTCTGGGATCGGGTCAGTGTCATGCTGGGGCTGCCCAGTGGCAGTTTCCTGCAAAATGGCATCCTGCTTACAGTGCTGGGGCAATCCACATTTATCGCTTCATATTGCATGTTGGTGTTTGTTGCCCGATTGCAGCGCTATGATATAGGCCTCACCGAAGCAGCCCTTGATCTCGGCGCCACTCACGTTCAGGCGTTTAAAAAAATCCAGCTGCCGTTTCTGGCTCCAGCCATTGGCTCAGCCGCCGTTTTGGCTTTTCTGGCCTCGTTTGAGAACTACAACACGACCACTTTCACCTTTGGCAAATATCCCACTCTCACCATTGAACTCGCGCAAAAAGTTCGCTATGGCATCGATCCTTCCATTTCCGCGCTGGCATTTATTATCGTCGTTCTCACCCTGTTTTTTGCCATTGTGCATGAGGTGAGAAACCGGCGCGCCCAGCTGGCCATTGCCAATGGTGCCCCGGTCGGAGCGGTAACCACGGGCTTCAAGCTACCAAAGATTTTTGCCGGTAATCCAGCTGCCGTTGTTCTAGCGCTGTTTTTGGCAGCAGCGGTGGCGGTTATCGCCTATGCGCAATTCTATGATCCCGAACCGGCCAAAGCCATTATCCTGAAGGAAAAACGCGCAGCACAGCAAATACGTATTAATGAACTGCAACGGAAACTGAAGGAAAAGCGCCTGCTGAAGAACCTGAAAGGCCCGGATATCTTCAATCAGGAGAAATCAAAAGTTCCCCAGGTGAAAGAGAAGACGGAACAGAAAACTCCGTTTGGCAGTGGCATATTCTCACCCAATAACCTCAATAAGGTTGCACCGGGTGCTGAAACGCCCACACCAAAACCGGTCAACCCGTTTGGCAGCGTTTTTGATCCCAACAACCTCGACAAAGTCGCACCGAGAGAATGAGTATGAGATTTTTTCGACCGGTGCGACGCTGTTTGAGAAGCTCTCTGTGCTGTTTGAGAAGCCCTCTGTAATGGCGTTAAAGACCACATGCATCGGTGCTTATCCAAAACCCGATTATGTGCCGGTAGCTGACTGGTTTAATCTCGACGGTGGTCTCACCGGTTCATCTTCGGATGTTACGCGTCAATATACAAAAAACATGGGCAATGCTGATGCAGCCTTTGAAGAGCTGTTTCAGCGCGCCACCAAACTGGCCATCGACGAGCAGGTTTCAGCGGGCATTGATATTCCTACAGACGGTGAAATGCGGCGGGAAAATTACGTTCATTATCAATGCCGCCATCTTGACGGGTTCGACTTTGAAAACCTGATCAAACGCGTTGTGCGTGATGGGGCATACACTGCCGAGCTTCCAACAATAACCGGGAAAATTTCAGCCACCGGGCAGCATTTTCTCGACCGGGATTTTAGAGTTGCACAAAGTTTTACCGACCGTCCGGTGAAAATAACCGTCCCCGGCCCGATTACCATTATGGATACCACCGCCAACAGCTTTTACAACGACCAACGCGCGCTTGCCTTCGATCTTGCTGACGGTCTCAATAATGAAATCCGCGCACTTGCTGCGGCTGGCTGCAAATACATTCAGATTGATGAGCCGCTTTTTGCCCGTAATGTGGAAGCCGCACTGGATTATGGCGTTGAGTGCCTGGATAGATGTTTTGACGGCATCCCTGATGATGTTATCCGCGTCATGCACATGTGCTGCGGCTATCCCGGCCATCTTGATGATGTGGATTACCACAAGGCCGATGCCAATTCGTACTTCCGTCTGGCAAAGGCGATTGATAATTCCAGCATTGATCAAGTATCGATTGAAGATGCCCATCGCCACAATGACCTTGAACTGCTGGAGCAGTTTTCCCAAACTACTGTTATTCTCGGCGTTGTCGCCATTGCCAGATCACAGGTTGAAACCGTCGAGGAAATTGTAGCACGTCTGAAAGCCGTCCTCGAACACATCGATGCCGAGCGCCTGATTGCCGCACCGGATTGCGGATTGGGAATTCTGGGTCACAAGCTTGCGGTTGAGAAACTGAACGTCCTGTGCAACGCTGCAAAAGCTGTTTAACGCATTGATTGGAGATTCTCGGCCATGAACATCGCATCCGTTGATTTGCCCCCGGGCGTGGTGTTGATGGATGGCGGCATGGGCCAGGAATTGCGCCGCCGCGGAATAAAGGGTGCCAATATACTGTGGTCGGCCTACGCCCTTGTGACCGCACCCGAAGTTGTTCGTGATATTCATTGCGACTACATCAAAGCCGGTGCCCATATCATCACCACCAACACATACTCAACCATACGCCGCAGACTGGAAGATGCGGCAATCGGGGACAGCTTTGAAAGGCTCAATATAGCTGCGGGAAAACTGGCGACAGCTGCTCGCGAGGACTGTAATGCAGAAGTGCTGATAGCCGGATCGCTGCCACCATTGCAGGGCAGCTACCGCCCCGATCTGGTGGAGGAATTTGACATCATTGAGCCGTTTTATCGCGAACAGGCTGAAATCCTCGCACCTTACGTGGACTTTTTTCTGTGCGAAACAATGTCAAGCAGCACCGAAGCCACAGCGGCGGCCACCGGCGCTGCCAGTACCGGAAAACCGGTTTGGGTATCGTGGACCCTGCACGATGGCGGCTCAAATCTGTTGCGCAGTGGCGAAACGATAGCCCAGGCGCATGCTGCATTGAAAGACATCCCGGTCAGCGGATTTCTCGCCAATTGTTCATCGCCAGAAAGCATATCCGCAGCAATGGATGAACTCAGCCATCTGGGGAAATATCCCGCCGGCGGTTATGCCAACGCTTTTGCCGGTATTCCGAAAAACTGGTCGCTTACCGCTGATGCCGCCATGCCCGGCGTGCGCGATGACCTGACACCTGAAGCCTATGCCGACCACGCGCAAAAATGGATCACGTCAGGTGCGCGTATCGTCGGCGGCTGTTGCGAGGTTGGCCCTGAGCATATTGCTCACCTGCACAAAGTGCTGCATTGAAAATTAGAATGAATCGCGTTCAACTGAACTCACCTAATCCGTCATCCCCGGGCTTGTCCCGGGGATCCAT
>CAZVAZ010000264.1:0-3829 GCA_964625235.1 uncultured Hyphomicrobiales bacterium | reverse complement strand
TCCAGATGTGTCCACGAGCGCACCAGCCGGCTTTTTTCATAATCAAGATGGGCCAGTTGCACCTGCAACCGCCCTTCCCTGGTTTGTGCCCGCAGGCTGAATATCTCTAAAATCAGACCGGTTCGGTCCAGCACCTTGCACTCCCAGGCGCGTTCGAGGTTTCTCTGCTGTATCGGGCTTAAAGCGTGATCAATGATCACGAGAACAACATCACGGGCTGCAATCAACCCTTTGATTTCATCAACTTTCCCGGTACCAAACAGCGTTGCCGGTCGCGGCTTGTTGAGCGGAACGATAAGGGTTTCTGCAATCTCAAGATCAATGGCCCTGGCCAGCCCGACGGCTTCCTCGAGCCTGACCCCGGCAGAGCGCAAGGGAGCGTTTCCACCAGCAATATTTTCAGGCGAACCATCGCGTCTGGAATTTGAACGGAAATCGGGAAGGATAACCAGCGCACGCGTCTTCGCATCGGCCCTTAGGATGCCGCCTGGATTATTTTCATCCGCCCCCGGGGGGGGATTCCCGGCGGTATCATGCAAATCGTTCGTATGGCTATACTCAGTCGTCGTCTGAATCCTCAAATAGCTGGATTGGTTGAGATGGCATTATGGTAGAAATCGCATGTTTATACACGAGTTGCGAGTGGCCATCCCTGCGTAGAAGCACGCAAAAATTATCGAACCAGGTAATAACGCCCTGAAGCTTGACTCCATTGATCAAAAACACAGTGAGTGGCGCTTTTGATTTACGTACATTGTTGAGAAAAGTGTCCTGTAAATTCTGAGATTTGTCTGCAGGCATGGTGTGTCACCAATTTGTTTTTGTTACAGATTCACTCCGCCTTTTTCCAAAAAGTTACAAGACTTTCCAGGCAGTCCGACAGAATGTTATCGTCTCCGATTCAAACTACATAATAATATTTTGTCATTCTCAAGATTAAGATATGACAACTAAAGAACTATTTTATCACGCTTTCGACTTTACCATTTTATCCGGATTTATAAAGTCAATAATTGTTCATCTTATATTCTAGGATCGCCAATATGTAAGATTACCGAGACTCAACAATACCAGTATTTCAACCCTACCGAGAATCATCGCTGATACAAGTACAATTTTGATTGCATTTCCAGCTGTTGAAAAAAACAAAAGCCCCTCACTCCCTGTTCCCGCCGACACAATGGGCCCCACATTGCTCAACATGGCTACCGAAGACAGAAAGGCGAGTTCGAAATCCACCCCTAAAAGCCCAAGCATCAAAGCGATGATGGCGACCATAAAAAGATAGACCACGAACATCGCCCAAACTGATTTCATCGTCTGGATATCGTAGTTGCGACCAACGGCGTGCATCGAGGAGATGCCATGGGGATGCAGAATACGGGTGAGTTCACGAAACGACTGTTTGGTGATCAAAGCCATCCTGTACACTTTTATTCCACCTGCGGTAGAAAAAGTGGCACCTCCGGTGAACACCAGCGCAATTATCAATCCGTAGGGCGCTATTGGCTGGCCGGTTTCGGTGATCTGATATCCGGTGGTGGTTATCAGCGAAACAGCGGTGAAAAACCCTTGTCTGACAATGGTCAGGAAATCGCTGCTACCGGTAAAAAGCAGCCACAGGCTCAACACGCCACCCATTACCAGGCAGGCTGCGATCACATGACCTGATTCACGATTTTCAAAGGCTATCAACTGCCGTGAAACCAGCAGGTTGCGATGCGTAATCGCACTGGTTGCACCAACAATCATAAATATCATCAGGACTATTTCCGCGGTTGGATTCTGATAATAGGAAAGCCCCTCCACACGCGGTACAAACCCGCCAGTGGATAATGTTGACAATGCCAGGCAGACGGCATCAAAAAACGGAATTCCAACTGCCCATAATATGATGAAACAAATGAAAGTGAACAAACTGTAGGCAGGCAGCAATGCCACAACTGTGGTTTTTAAGGTTTGAACAAAATCATCACTGTCATGCCCGCGAATGGCCACCTGGGTTAAAGAGCCACACAGCCCCGCGGGCGCGACAATGGTAAAAACGGTGATAAGTGTCAAAAACCCGCCGAGCCATTGCAGCAACGCAAACCAGAAAATATAGGGCATGGTGTATTGTTCAAGCGGATAAGAGGTGGCACCGGTGGTTGTAAGAGCGGATGTTGCTTCAAACACAGCCGATATAAATGGCAGGTTCATCGGTGCGGCAACAAATGGAATTGCAGCTAACAATGGCAATACGGTCCACACAACCAGGGCAAAAGCCACGGTTTGTATACGGCTGATAGGTCGCATGCGCCCCCGCGTGGCGACATATAGTGCGACCCCGACAAATGCGGTAATGAGTGCGGCAACGCCAAAACCGAGGCTGGCATCAAACGCCCCCATGGCAAAAGCATAAGCTGCCGGTATCAGCATGAGGGCGGCCAGAACTCCTATGGCGACACCGAGGAGAAGGATGATTGTTAAATTGGCCATGAGGCGCGCATCCTAAAAGAATTCCAGGCTGACACGGAATATCTGCTCGACTACTTTGACCTGCTCGGCCAGGGCGAAAACAACAATGCGATCTCCTTTAACGATCTGCAATTTTCCATCCGGAATGAGAACCTTGCCATCGCGCACAATGCCGCCGATACGCATGCCATCGGGCAATCCAGCCTCACTCAATGGCTTTTCGATCAGAGCCGAGGTTTCAAGGGCTTCTGCTTCCAGCACCTCGGCAAGGCCGTTTTGAATGGAATGAACAGCGCGAATCCGGCCACGCCTCACATGTTGAAGGATTTTTGAAATGGTGATGCCGCGCGGTGAAATAAAACCGTCAATGCCAACGGAACGGATCATTGAAGAAAAGTCAGAATTGCTGACCAGACTTAACGTGCGCGCACTGCCCATCCGCTTGGCCATAATGCACGCGAGAATATTGACCTGGTCCTGGTTGGTAAGAGCAACAAACGTTTCGGCATCCGCCATGCCCGCTTCACGCATGATTTCGGGATCAAGCGCATCACCGTGCAGAACTACCGTACGCGTAACCTGATCGGCAATCTCGATGGCTCTTTTGCGGTCACTTTCGATAATTTTAACTTTGGTACGGGACTGGCGCTGCTCCAGCCTGGTAGCAACATAATTACCAATATTACCGCCACCGGCGATAATAATTCGATGGGCCTGTTGTTCCTGATGACCAAAAATAGCCAGCGTTCGTTCTATCTGCGCACTATCAGCAATAATGTAGACATCATCACCTGCATGCATCTGATCATCACTATGGGGAACAAACAGTTTTCCGTTGCGCGATATGCCGACAACAACAGCAGCGAGATCAGGAAACAGTTCGGTCAGCTGTTTTAACGGCGTGTCGATAATTGGGCAATCTTCCTCGCATGTAACACCCAAAACAGTAATCAGGTCATCGGCAAAGCTGATGGTTTCAAAGGCCCCGGGAACCGCCAGTTGCCTGAGAACACTTTCGCCCACAGCAATTTCGGGTGAGATAATGACATCAATTGGCATATTGTCGCGCGTGAACAGGTCCTGCCACTGCGGCGAAAGATAGCTCTGGGCTCTGATCCGGGCGATTTTTGTGGGGATATTGAACAGGGAATGAGCGACCTGACAGGCAACCATATTAATTTCATCAATGGACGTAACAGCGATGATCATATCAGCTTCTTCCGCACCCGCCCTTTGCAGATCACCGGGGTGAGCGCCGTGTCCGACAAAGCCCTGAACATCAAGGCTGTCACTTATGCTTTGAATAAGCTCAGAAGAATTATCCAGAACCGTTACATCGTTTTGTTCGGCTGATAATCGTTGTGCAATACCA
>CAZVAZ010000263.1:2016-3852 GCA_964625235.1 uncultured Hyphomicrobiales bacterium | reverse complement strand
GTGAAAAAATTCATTGGGTTGGGCTGTACGGTTTCGGTTGAAACCGGTGCGGGCGCAGGTGCGCATATCTCGGATGCAGCCTTTGTTGATGCCGGGGCAAAAATTGCCAAAACCACAAAGCAGGCAGCTAAAGAAGCCGATATTGTTCTGAAGGTTCTGCGACCAACGCCGGAAGAAGCCAAAGGCTATAAAAAAGGTGCCATTGTTGTTGGTATTCTTGACCCTTATTCGAACATGGCGGGATTGAAAGCACTGGCCAAAGCAGGCGTTAGTGCCTTTGCCATGGAATTGATGCCGCGGATTTCCCGCGCCCAATCGATGGACGTTTTGTCGTCGCAATCAAATCTTGCCGGATATAAGGCGGTGATTGATGCCGCAGCTGAATTTGACCGCGCCATGCCGATGATGATGACGGCGGCCGGCACCATTGCGCCCGCCCGGGTGTTTGTCATGGGTGCCGGTGTTGCCGGACTGCAGGCCATTGCTACAGCACGCAGGCTGGGTGCCATTGTCAGCGCAACGGATGTACGTGCGGTTGCAGCCGAACAGGTGGAAAGTCTGGGTGCAACCTTTGTCATGGTTGAAAGCGATGATGAAGACGGTGGCCAGACCGCAGGTGGCTATGCCAAAGAAATGAGCGACGATTACAAGCGCCGTCAGGCGGAACTGGTGGCTGAAACCATAAAAAAACAGGATATCGTGATCTGCACGGCGCTTATTCCCGGCAGACCGGCGCCAACACTTGTGTCCAAGGAGATGGTCGAAAGCATGAAGCCGGGATCTATTGTTGTTGATCTCGCAGTTGAGCGTGGCGGCAATTGTCCTTTATCCAAACCGGGCAAGGTTGTGGTGCACAAGGGTGTCACCATTATGGGCCATGTTAATGTGGCCGGTCGTCTGGCTGTGGATGCATCAAACCTGTATGCCCGCAACCTGTTCAATTTCCTGTCGCCGATGTTTGAAGGCGGAAAATTTAAAATAGACTGGGAAGATGAGACCGTTACCGGCACGGCGCTGATGCGCGATGGTAAAATCATTCACCCCCTGCTTAAAGCTGGCAACAAGGAATAGTCATATGGCTTTGACACCGCAACAGGCATTGGAAAAGGCAAATGCTGCCGCTGAAATGGCACGCGAAGCTGCCGAGAGCGCACAGGCCTTTGCTGATGCAGCTGCCGTAGCCGTTGCCGCGGGCGGTGACGCTGTGGGTGTGGGCATTGATCCTTTCATGTTCAGGTTTGCGATTTTTGTGCTGGCTATTTTTGTCGGTTATTTTGTCGTGTGGAGTGTTACGTCCGCCCTGCATACGCCGTTGATGTCGGTTACCAATGCAATAAGCTCGGTGATCATCGTCGGTGCCATACTGGCAGTTGGGGTTGATGCCAGTGCTGTGGCCGACCCCGGTGCCGCATGGACTGCAAAAATACTGGGATTTGTGGCACTTATTCTGGCCTCGGTAAATATTTTTGGCGGCTTTCTTGTGACCGAGCGCATGCTCGCCATGTACAAGAAAAAAGGCTGATAGGAGCATACTGAAATGTCCGCCAATATAATCGCCCTGCTTTATCTCACCTCCGGTGTCCTGTTTATTCTGGCCCTGCGCGGCCTGTCGTCACCGGCCAGTTCGCGCCAGGGCAACAGGTTTGGCATGATTGGCATGGGTATTGCCGTTTTCACCACGCTTATCGTTGCTGCGCCTTCGGGCTTCATGACCTGGTTTATGATTATTGCCGGTATTGGCATCGGTGGTACGATCGGCGCAGTTACCGCGCGGCGCATTGCCATGACCGATATGCCGCAACTGGTGGCAGCTTTTCATTCCCTCGTGGGTCTCGC
>CAZVAZ010000263.1:0-1916 GCA_964625235.1 uncultured Hyphomicrobiales bacterium | reverse complement strand
GGCGCACCTTACACCTTCGAGCACCAGCATACACTCAATGCTGTGCTGGGTGTCATACTGGTGCTGTTAATCGGCTGGTTTGCGGCCACCGAAAGCCATACGGCTTTCTGGTTGATTGCGATCCTGTGCTTTGTCCTTGGTGTGTTGATTATCATCCCCATTGGCGGCGCTGACATGCCGGTGGTGGTATCCATGCTCAATTCATATTCCGGCTGGGCCGCGGCAGGCATCGGCTTTACTTTAGGCAATACGGCACTGATCATAACCGGGGCACTGGTGGGCTCATCGGGGGCAATCCTGTCCTACATCATGTGCAAGGGCATGAACCGCTCGTTCATCAGCGTTATCCTCGGTGGCTTTGGTGCCGATGATACGGTTGTCGCCAGCGGCGAAAAAGAAACCCGCCCGGTCAAGCGCGGCAGTGCGGATGATGCAGCGTTCATTATGAAAAATGCAGGCTCTGTGATCATCGTGCCCGGTTACGGCATGGCAGTGGCACAGGCCCAGCATGCCTTGCGCGAAATGGCCGATTTGCTGAAAAAAGAAGGCGTTAAAGTCTCCTACGCCATTCATCCTGTAGCGGGTCGCATGCCCGGCCACATGAATGTGCTGCTGGCCGAGGCCAATGTGCCTTATGATGAAGTGTTTGAACTCGAAGACATCAACAGCCAGTTCCCGACCGCCGACGTCGCCTTCGTCATCGGTGCCAATGACGTCACCAACCCGTCGGCTAAAACCGATAAAACCAGCCCGATTTACGGCATGCCGGTGCTGGATGTAGAAAAAGCCGCCACAGTATTGTTCATAAAACGCTCGTTAGGCTCAGGCTATGCCGGGGTAGACAACGAACTGTTCTTCCGCGACAACACCATGATGTTATTGTCGGACGCCAAGAAAATGGTCGAGGACATCGTCAAGGCGCTTTAGGGTTAGGTCGATGTGGCTGAAATGGCCAAAGTATCTTTTTAGCATGTTGGTGTTGCCGGTGATTTTACTGGTTGCACCGGTTTTCCTGCAACCCGCTTTTGCCGGACCGGTTTGTCAGAGTGTTGCGGCTCCCTGTCGGGGGTGCGGGTGCAGGGGTGGCCCGGGTTATCGTGGACCAAATGGTAAATGTGTGGGTTTTAAGCGTCTGAGCAAAGTATGTGGAAACCCGCCAACCAAGCGATGCGTTTTTGAGAATGCTCCCGGCACCGGAGCCAATCGCAAATGCGCATTGCACGAACACAAAAAAGTTGAGAAAAAACCTTTTTAATACTGCGGCAACTACCATTTAATTACAGTTTTTTAATTGCACTTATTCATCTCCCATCACGCCGCATCAAACTTGCGGATGCGGGGTTCTATGTCGGGCCAGGTGGTTTGGCGGGCTTTGCGTAATTCGTAGTCGGCCTGCAGATTAAGCCAGAATCTGGCGCTGGTGCCGAAATAGGTTGACAGGCGTAAAGCTGTATCGGCGGTGATTGCTCTGGCCCCGCGCACAATGGCGGAGATGCGGCTTTTGGGTACATCGATGTCGCGCGAAAGCTGTTCCTGGCTTATTTTATTTGGCTTGAGAAATTCTTCTAAAAGGATTTCTCCCGGCATTATCGGCTCTAACATTTCTACCATTTGATCGGCTCTCTTGTTTTAGTGATAATCGACAATTTCCACGTCCCATGCGGCACCATCGCGCCAGTGAAAACACAATCTCCACTGCTGGTTTATGCGTATACTGTGTTGGTCTTTACGGTTGCCCTTTAAGGCTTCCAGACGGTTGCCGGCGGGTGTCCTCAAATCTTCCACATTGTGCGAGGCATTAAGCATCATCAATTTACGCCTTGCTGCACGCTCTATTCCTGAAAATTTTGATACTCTCATGTCCCGGAACAGTTTTTCTGTATCTTTGCAGGCAAAGGTGCGTATCATTTTCTCAT
>CAZVAZ010000262.1:0-3858 GCA_964625235.1 uncultured Hyphomicrobiales bacterium | reverse complement strand
GAAAACGCTGCCCGGGTGACAGTCTCCAGGGCACCAATGTCCGGTGCATCGGGCGGTAAAACCTTGGGTATGAATTCAACCAGCGTCGATGTCACTTTCGGCGGTGGCGTAAACGCCTTGGGGTTGATGTCAAACAGGCTGTGAGTATGACAGCGAAAATTGCACAGAACACTCAACCGGCCATAGGCTTTTTGTCCTGGCTCGGCTACAATTCTTGCGGCGACCTCTTTTTGAAACATCAACGTCATGCGTTCGAACCATGGCGGCCATGGCTCGGTTTTGAGCCAGTTAATCAATAAAGCCGTGGCCACATTGTAAGGCAGGTTGGCGATGATCACACATGGCCCGTCAAATCGGCCCTTTAATGAGGTTTTGAGTGCATCGCCCATAATGACGCAAAGCCTGTCAGGATAGGCCTCGGAAATAGCGTTGAGAACCGGCTTGAACCGCAGGTCGCTTTCAACCACGACCACCTGTCTGGCGCCCTCCATAAACAAGGCCCGCGTCAACCCGCCGGGCCCTGGCCCGATTTCGATAACCGTATAGCCGTCAATTTTACCGCTGGCGCGGGCGATGCGCCGGGTGAGGTTGAAATCGAGAAGGAAATTCTGCCCAAATGACTTTTTCGCACTTAGTCCCAGACTGGCAATGACATCTCTTAAAGGGGGGAGGGTATCCATGTCGGCCATGGATCAGTTCCCCTTTTTTTGCAAATAATTCTGCCTGCAAACAGCCATCTGCGCGGCGCATTTGAGCGCTTCGGCAAGGCTGCGGGGATCAGCTATGCCCTGACCGGCGATGTCCAGTGCCGTGCCATGATCGGGCGAAGTTCGAATGAAATCGAGACCTAAAGTAATGTTGACACCGGTATCAAACCCGAGTGTCTTAACCGGTATCAGGGCCTGATCATGATACATGCACAAGGCAACATCATAAGTTTTACGCGCACTTTCATGAAAAAGTGTATCAGCGGGAAGGGGCCCGCGAATGGTAAGCCCGCGAGATTTCAATGTCTCTATCGCCGGTTTGATAATCGCCATATCTTCAACGCCAAGGGTACCATCTTCTCCGGCATGGGGATTTAGCCCGGCCACAACCAGCCGTGGTTGTTCCATGCCAAAGCATGCAACCAGATCGCGATGCACGATTTCAGCGGTTTGCACGATAAGTTTAGCTGTCAGGGCAGCGGGAACTTGAGCAAGTGGCATATGTATAGTCACCGGAACCGTGCGCAACCCACCACCCTGCAGCATCATTACCGCCTTGGGTGATTTACCGCCCGGATTAGCCAAATGGGCGAGAAATTCCGTATGACCCGGAAAGGAAAAACCGCTGTCATACAGGTTTTTCTTATGAATTGGGTTGGTGACAATACCGGAAACTTGACCGCTGGATGCAAGTTGTACAGCAGTTTCTATTGCGCCGGTAATGCAGGGTGCAGCCGATGGGTCAAGCTGGCCTGGCGATACATCACAATCTTTCCCCAAAGCCAGTAGAGGCAGGGCGTGAGGGAAAATATCGATTGCATCAGCGGGTTTTTCAACCTTGTGACAGACAACATCATACCCCAGCTGATCGCTGCACCTGGCCACCTGAACTTCGCTGGCAATCAGGACAAACGGCGGAGGTTTCGAATTTTCACGGTCCAGCCACGCCTTGAGGGCAAGCTCCAGGCCGATACCGGCAGGCTCCCCCATTGTCAAGGCAAGAGGAGGCAAGTTTGATTTTTGCTGCACCATGTCCAAAGCTGTCCGCAGGTTCAAAAGGAGCGACTCTAGCGAAAATCAATAATGGCATCGCGTTTTAGATCGCGCAAATATCTTTTGGAAATAAGGCCAAATTGCTGAGAGGCCAGTCCGGCACGAACCTGTTCGCGGGTAATCTCCGGCGCTGCGACGGTTTTGTTTGAGCAGTAGGCCAGAAGCTCGATACCCTCGCGGGTCATGTTGGGGGGCAACAGTTTTCCCGGACCGGCTTTGCGCAGAAGCTTGCGCAAATTAGGCTGTATCTGCTTTATCGGAACTGGGCCGACATTTTTTATCTGTACATTGTAAATGCCTTTGGCAATACGCCGCGTACTTCTACACCCCTTGAAACCTTCAATGATCCTTTGCGCTTCAATCTGGCGGCCCTGAATGCTGCTTTGATCCAGAGCGCCATCGAAGGGCAGGTTGATTTGCTGCAGCATGTAGAAGCGCTGGGCAGGTTGCTTGTTTTTTAGCGCCCGCTGAAATGCGCGATCGATATCCTGTTCATCCAGGTCTACAAGTTTTCCAAATCTCCGGCTCAGAATTAGCTGCCAGGCGAGCAATGCTTTAACCCGATGCCGCATTGTTTCAGGCTTGATACCGATTTTTTTTAGCTGCTTATTGAAGACTTCAGGAGTGGAACGTCTTCGTTCAATCATCTTTTCGATGGTGCCGTCAATTTCCTTGTCTGATACAGCAATTCTAAGGCGATTGGCATGCTGGCGCTGCAACTGTTCTTCGACAAGTTCTTCGAGAACTTCTTTGCGCGATCCAGATTCCTGGCCGAGTAATTTATTCAGTTTTATACGCTGGCTGACATCAAATTGGGAAATCGGCTCATCATTGACGACGACGGCAATTTTGGGGTCTGTTTGTGCAAATGCCAGATTGCTTTTGCCAGCCGTCAATCCGACACCCAAACCAAGAAGCATCAAAAATGGCCATAAACCATACGCAATTCGTTTTTCTGGCAGAGGAATATTCAATTCGTGATCTCTATTTTTCATCGTCTTTTTCAGGCGGTTTTCTTAACTGGTTGCATTTTAATGGGGGCCTGAAAAATGTGTCTAAAGCATGTTAGTTGATAAAAAACCTGAAAAAGGTCCGGTGTGTCAAGTAACCTACAGTCCGCCGCCAAACCCGGTGCCACCGATGGTTTTCAAAGTGATCTGTAAAAACAGTGATTTTTCGGGTTCAATATCGCGGTCTTCGGTAAATGATTCTCTATAAGCCAGCGACAGAATGAGGCATTCATCCTCATAATGCAGGCCAATACTATCCTGAAGCCTGAAACCGTTTCTGATGTCATAATAAATGCTGCCAAAGGCCGTCCACTCCTTATTCAGGCGAACCCTGGCAGAGGCATTGATAACTTCGCTAGCGGCAAGTTCGCCAAAGGCTGGAGCGGCGGCCAGTCTGGTATATGAAACTGACCCTGAAAGTCTGTCGAAAGTGCCACTAACGGCAAGTTCATTACGCTTTACAGAAAAATCCTCATCATCAAGCCTGACACGGGCTGACATCAAAATTCCACTGGTTGGTTGTATGTACAATTCTCCCACATAATCAGAAGAACCATTTTCCAGCCCCGTATTGGGTCCAAAACTGTTTCTGCCACCGAGTTGGTAAGATTGCCCCGCGACCGCACGCAGCCACACATCCGAGTTATTATCGCTATAGGTGTACGAGAGGCCAACATTGGCCCGCGTTCCACCTTCGAAGCGGTCAACGCCGGAAAACTTGTCGATTGAGAACAGATTGGTTGTACCAAACTCAAAACTTTGGCTGTCTTCATTAGGAATTCGCGATGTCTTGGTTTCATTGGGTCGTACAATTACCTGGGCGATGGGCTCAATAATATGCAAACCGCTATTGGTGGATTTTACCCACGGCATTCTGATATCGACACCGCCAACAGGAAGTATACGGGCAAAGACATCAGAGTCGCCACCGGCTGTTGCAACATTGTTGGTGCGATAAAGATCGCCACGACCTTGCGCAAATGGTGTGACAACAACCCCGGATGGGGTCTTGATGGTTTTGCGCCAGCTAACCGTTGTGGAAAGTCGCGTTGAATCCGCACCAGTGTCGCGTTCTACGTTGAAGAAAC
>CAZVAZ010000261.1:0-3870 GCA_964625235.1 uncultured Hyphomicrobiales bacterium | reverse complement strand
CGCTCATTAAAGCGCATGACCTGATGCTGGGGAATGTCATCACCAACCCGCACCACGAACTTGTCGACACCGTCAACAACAGTGAAATTGACGTTGGTAATACCACCGTCAAGAGCAATAGGCTCAACCGCACCTTTCCAGCACGATAATGCGGCAACCCGTGATTTTACTTCTTCCATGTTACAGCCTCCCTCATGTCAATCCAAGTCGCGCCTTGGCCCGTTTGGCGCCTGCCGTAATCAACCTGTCGGCAATAATCGCGATAAAGGCAACCGACAGTCCGGCAACGATGCCGCGCCCGGTATCGGCCTTGGCCAGTGCAATATAGACTTCCTGGCCCAGATCCCTGGTGCCCACAAGGGCGGTGATAACCAGCATCGACAGGGCCAGCATAATGGTCTGGTTGAGGCCCAGCATTATTTCCGGCATAGCCAGTTTGAGTTTAATTTTGCGCAACACCTGGCCCTTGGTGCAGCCCGAAACAATGCCGGCCTCAATAAGGTCGGGGTTGACCTGACGAATGCCGTGGGCTGTATAGCGAATGGCCGGAGCGATGGCATAGGCGACAACGGCAATCAGGGCGGCAAAATCCCCAACCCTGAACAACATCACCACCGGCATCAGATAGACAAAGCTCGGCAGGGTCTGCAACGTGTCGATAACGGCTTGTACAAACGGCCACAGCTTTGGTCGCTCAGCCGCCATAATGCCAATCGGCATGCCGATTAAAGAAGCGATGACCACGGCTATGCCGCAAAGATAAACCGTGATCATGGCTTTTTCCCACAATCCGACCACGGCAATAAAACCGGAGAGAACAACACATAAGACGGCAAGCTTTCTACCACCCAAAGACCATCCGGCAAGGCCAAGAACAACAATCACCACCGGCCATGGCAGGCCCAGAAGTGTGCGCTTGAAGGGAATGAGAATTTCAAGCAGCAGAAATGTTTTCACGCCCTCAAGCTGGTCATAATAATTGATGTTTATATATGTCACCGTCTCCTTCCAGAAAGAGCCGGTAGTTAGCGTCCAGCTTTCAGGATAGGTCTGAAACGCACCCCAGACCAGACCCAGAAGACCGGTGACGATGACCAGGGCGAGGCTGGCGATTGAATAGGGATAGCGTTTGAGCAACGACAATTGATCAGCTTCGTGGGTAGCGGGTGATTTTCTGGCAAATGCCTGGCTCAGGCGGTCGAGTGCTATGGCCAGCACAACAATGGCAAACCCGCTTTCAATCCCGGCGCCGATATCAAGACGGCGCAAGGACGACAGCACGTCAAAACCAAGCCCGCCAGCGCCAATCATTGAAGCGATGATCACCATATTCAGGGACAACATGATGACCTGATTAACGCCGACCATCAACGAGGGAATAGCGGATGGGATCAGCACCTTCCACGTCATTTGCCGCCGGGTGCAGCCGATCATATTGCCAAGGTCAATCACATCGGACGGCAGGGAGCGCAAGGCCAGTATGGTGATGCGCACCATCGGCGGCATGGCATAGATAATGGTGGCGATTATGGCCGACACCGGGCCGAAGCCGAATAAAAACAATATGGGAACAAGATAAGCGAAGATAGGCACTGATTGCATCAAATCGAGAACCGGCGTTATCAGCTTTTCGAACCAGCGCCAGCGATACCCCAACAATCCCAGCATTAACCCGCCGCCGACACCGAAGGGCACGGCAATCACAATCGATGAAAGAGTAATCATCGCACTTTGCCACTGGTCAAAGACGGAGAGATATAAAAAACATGCCCCCACCAGCGCCGCCAGTTTCCAGTCACGCGCGTATGCCCCCAGCGCCATGACGATGGCGATAATGGCTATCCAGCTGAATGGCGGCAGCAATTGAATGGCGTCCGACCCCTGACCCTGAAGCAGCCCGGTCGACAGAATGGAGCGGGTGACCTCATAGGGCAGATTAACCACCCAGGCAATCCCGCGGGTAAACTCGGTAAATGTAAAGAGCCCGAATGTCGCCTCATCCACCAGCCAGTCCATAAACCTTGAAATATCGTCTTTAAGCTGCCATTGCCAGGCTTTGGGAAATTTGAACGCCCAGGGATAATATGGCTTGGCAAAAGCGGTGAAGATAAAACTGAGACCCAGTACCGCTACCCAGATGGGTAGCAGAGGGATTTTTGTGTGTTGTGCTGAAGATATTGCCATTGCTGTTAACTCTTCACTAGCACATCAAAAACATCTTCGCGGCTCAATACACCGATTTTCTGATTGTTTTCATCGATTACGGCAAACGGTTTGGCGGCGTCCTTCAAGGCTTCGGCGATGTCGATTATTTTTGTTGCAGCCTTTACCTCACCGGCAAACGTCTGTTGCGAAATATCATCAGGCAACGGCGTCATGATTGCACCGGCTGATAATACTTTGGCCCGTGATACGTCCCGGGTGAATTCGGCCACATAGTCCGTGGCGGGCTGCATCACCAGTTGTTCCGGCGTGCCGATCTGATCAATGATGCCGTCTTTCATAATCGCAACGCGGTCGGCCAGTCGGATGGCTTCATCAAAATCATGGGTAATAAAGACGATGGTTTTACGCAGCACACTTTGAATGCGCATAAACTCATCCTGCATTTCGCGGCGAATGAGAGGATCAAGTGCCGAAAATGGTTCATCCAGAAACCATAATTCCGGCTCAACTGCCAATGAGCGCGCAATCCCCACACGCTGCTGCTGGCCACCGGATAATTCGCGCGGATAATAATCTTCGCGCCCCTCCAATCCCACCAGTTCTATGACTTCCCGCGCCCGCACCTCACGGGCCTCGTGCGCCATGCCCTGCACTTCAAGCGGAAACGCCACATTGCCCAGAACGGTCAGATGCGGCAGCAGGGCGAAATGTTGAAAAACCATGCCCATCTTATGGCGTCTGATATCGACCATGGTGCGCGTGTCTGCGCTCAACAGATCCTGGCCATCAAACAGAATTTGCCCCGCAGTCGGTTCAATCAGCCGTGACATACAGCGCACCAGCGTTGATTTGCCCGAACCTGACAATCCCATAATTACAAAAATCTCACCATCATGAACGGAAAGATTAATGTCACGCACAGCGCCAATTAGACCGGCGGTGCGCAACGCATTATCATCAGGAGAGGGGTTTGATTTGAGGAAGGCCTCAGCGCCAGGGCCAAAAATCTTCCATAACGATTTACATACCAGTTTGGCCGGTAATTCTGACATGTTGCCTCGTCATATCAAGGAGGAAGCTCATGGGAAATGCGGACAAGCATTTCCCATGATCAAAGATGTATTATTTAATCCAGCCCTGCCAGGTGGCAGTATTGGCGTCCATCCAGGCCTTGACAACAGCGTCCAGTTTTTTGCCGTCAAGATCAACCGCTGTAACCATGGCGCCCATGGCGTCATTGCTGATTTTGAAGTTTTGAACGGCTTTGTAACCGGTAGGCCATTTGTCTTTGAGCCCAGCCCAGGCAACTTTCCAGATCGGACCGCGAGGCTTGCCGCAATCGTATGCAGCGTTTGGGTTGCTGCCCCATTTTGGATCGGAATAACACTTGGCGTCGTACTTGGGGAACTCGACCCATTCGCCATCATATTTCGCCGGTGCCCAATGCGGTGCATAGATCCAGAGCAAAATAGGTGCCTTGCGTTGGTAAGCACTTTCAAGTTCGGCAAATAATGCTGCATCAGTCCCCGCATGCACAACTTCAAAATCCAGCCCCAGCGCTTCAACGCGTTCTTCATCAAACCCGCCCCAGGTAACCGGGCCGCCAAGATAACGCCCTTTAGGCGCGGTTTCGGGTACAGAGAATTCTTTCGCACACTTGTTCAGCGCTTTCCAGTCTGGCAGACCGGGGCAGCGCTCTTTCAT
>CAZVAZ010000260.1:0-3887 GCA_964625235.1 uncultured Hyphomicrobiales bacterium | reverse complement strand
ACAGTAACAATCGAATAGCCACGCTGCTTATGTTCGCTAAGAGAACTTTTGAGCCACAGATCGAATTGCGGGTGTTGTTTGCGTTTGTCATCAAATACGCCCATATCAAAACCAATGTCTTCAAAAGCGGGGTCCTGAAAATAGGCGGAGATGCGCTCGATTTCAGCCGGGCTGACGGCATCATTCTGGCGCTGAAGCTCGACAAATTCCTCTTCCACCAACCGGGTGACTTCTTGCTTGCCGGTTTCATGCAGCAGGATTTTTATCCGCGCTTTATACTTATTATCGCGCCGGCCAATCAGATTGTAGACGCGGATAATGGCTTCAAGGTAATTCAACAGATCGTGGCGGGGCAAAAACTCGCGGATCAGTTTGGCCACCATGGGCGTGCGCCCGAGACCGCCGCCCACATGCACTTCAAAGCCGGTGTCGCCCATATCATTACGAACGATGCGCAAGCCGATGTCGTGTGATTTCATTACTGCACGGTCTTCGCGTGTGCCAATGACGGCGATCTTGAATTTGCGTGGCAGGAAGGTGAATTCCGGGTGCAAACTTGACCATTGCCGGATTAACTCGGCAACCGGGCGCGGGTCTTCAACCTCGCCCACAGCCACCCCGGCAAAATGATCGGCGGTAACATTGCGAATGCAGTTACCGCTGGTTTGAATGGCGTGCATTTCAACGTCGGCCAGTTCATCGAGAAGATCAGGCACGTCTTTAAGTTCGGGCCAGTTGTACTGAATATTCTGGCGCGTGGTGAAATGACCATAGCCTTTGTCGTACCTGACCGAGATATCAGCAAGCTTATGCATTTGTTTCGATGACAGCGTGCCATAGGGAATGGCCACACGCAGCATATAGGCATGAAGCTGGAGATAAAGCCCGTTCATCAACCGCAGGGGTTTGAATTCGTCTTCACTCAAACCACCTTCGAGGCGACGGGCAACCTGCTCACGAAACTGCGCAACGCGCTGGCGCACAAAAGTTGCGTCAAACTCATCATAACGATACATGGGCAAACTCCTGCTGGCTTTGGGCAGCGGCAGCTCTTTGGCCGCTGCGCAGTCCGCCGGAACCATGGACATTAGCCTGTTTGCCAAGATCACTGCGCACGGTGGGGCCAGTTGTGCGCATGATTTCACGGTAATGAGTGGCCTCAATCCTGCCTTCAACAATCACCACATCAACCAGATAACAACCGACAACATGGGCTGATTTATCGGCTCTGGCGCCGATATCCTCCAGTTGGCAGGCTTCCGACGGGTCCCGGGCAACGCTGGCATCATTGATTTCAATCGACCAGTCATCATCCCCGGTCAGGAACACAACATCACCATCTACAAGACGATTGGCAGTTAATATCTGCATTGGCTTTATCCTTCTGTACTAACAGTTTGCGTAGTTAAATTCTCTGAGTGCACTTGAAATGAACTGAGCGGCTGTGACCCCACACCGGGGACAACTTCTGTTTCAATTCCAAGTTGAAACAATGGTTTCAGGGCTTCAATGTTGCGGGCAAAATGAAGATTATCACCGCCCTGCAGGCGCAAGACGTGGGCGCCCGCAAGCGCTTCACGCACGATTGCCGCGTTGATCCGGCTTTGTTTGATAAAGACCTGCCCCGCTGTTTTGCCCACATATATCCGGCGGGCATCGCGCCGCGAAAACTCCAGAATTTCAGGATTGACCAGACCATCAAGAACAATGACATCTGCTTCTTGCAACAGCCTTTGCGCCTTGAGTGTCAAAAGATCAGGATCGCCGGGGCCAACGCCAACCAGCGACACCCGACCAGTGGCATTGTCGCTTGCAAGGCTGGCTTCGATTTCCTTGCGGCTTACCTTCCAGGCGGCATTCTCCTGTCCATCCAGTATAAGGTTTCGCGCCCGGCTTTTGAAAAAGCGCTGCCAGAAATGGCGTCGGGCACCAGTGCTTTCGATATGCCGGGCAACGATCGGGCGCAGCTTTGCAGCAAACCGGGCAAGAGCACCAAAGTTCATCGGCAACATCGCTTCGAGTTTTGATTTTATCTCCCGCGCCAGAACCGGAGCCGCCCCTTCCGTGGAAACAGCAATAACCACCGGAGAGCGATCGACAATCGCCGGGGTGATGAAACTGCACACTTCAGGATCATCAACCACGTTAACCGGAATATTCAACCTGTGCGCCGCATCAGACACCGCATGGTCGACAATACTGTTGCCGGTGGCAGCATAGATCAATCGGGCCGAATTCAGGTCCGAGGGCGTGAAACCACGCTTAATAGCCGTGATCTTGCCTGCGACTGCAAAGCCACTCAGCTCTGCTGTCAGGTTCGGGGCAATGACAACAACCCGGGCAGTGGTTTTCAACAACAGGCGAACCTTCTGGGTCGCTGTTTCACCGCCACCGATGACAACGACTTTTTGATCAGCCAAATCCAAAAAAACGGGAAAATAGCGCATCTATCCACCCGCCAGTGTCAATTGCAGGCCGTTAAGCTCTTCCTGCCAGATAATCTGGCAGCTCAGACGCGATGTTTGACTGATTTCGGGCAGCTCATCGAGCATGTCTTCTTCGTCTTCGCGGGCCGGGTAGAGCTTTTTCTGCCACTCAGGCGCCACATAAACATGGCAGGTGGCACATTCGCACGCACCGCCGCATATCGCTTCAATCGGCAGCCCGTGTTCGCGGATAATCTCCATTACCCGCCAGCCTTCAACGCCTTCAAGATCGTGGGTCTTGCCCTGTCTGTCTGTCACATGAATATAACCCATCAGGCCACTCCCAGTTTTTCGTGCAGGTCGCTGGATGATGTGGTGTAGCGAAACACCAGTTTTTCATCCGGCCGCGCGATTTTAAAGGCGGCCTGGGCAGCGAGCGCGCTTTCGTGAAAGCCCGATAAAATGAGTTTGAGCTTGCCCGGATACCAGTTGATATCACCAATGGCGAAAATGCCCGGTGTCGATGTTTCGAACTTTTCGGTGTCGACCTCAATCAGCTTCGAGTTAAGATTGAGGCCCCATTGAGCAATCGGTCCCAACTCGATATTAAGACCAAAGAAAGCCAGTGCCCGGTCCGCTTTAATATCTTCAATAGTGCCGTCAGATGTTTTGACGGATATTGTTTCCAACTCGCCATCCACCCCGGCAAGCCCATCCAACTGGCCGAATACCAGACGCAGGCGCTTGTCCTCTACCGCTTTGCGCATGGCTTCGATGGTAGCAGGGGCCGCGCGAAACTTGTCGCGGCGATGAACCAGCGTCAGCGATTTAACCTGAGGTAAAAGATCTAATGTCCAGTCCAGCGCACTGTCACCACCGCCAAAAATCACCACATCGCGATTGAGAAAACTGTTGCGGTTGCGCACGGCGTAGAAGAATGATTTTTCCTCAAACGCCTCAAGACCCTCAACTTTAGGTTTGCGCGGCACAAAGCTGCCGGCACCGGCGGCGATAAATACGCTCGGCGCTGAAATCGAAATCCCCTGTGTGGTGACAAGCTCAAAAGTGCCGTCATCAGCCTTTGACAGACCGGCTACCTGCTGCGAGTAGAGAAATTCAGGCGCAAATGGCTTGATCTGTTCCATCAACCTGTCGGTGAGTTCCTGACCACTGATGACCGGATATGCCGGAATGTCATATATGGGCTTTTCCGGGTAGAGTTCGCTGCATTGGCCTCCGGGGCGCTCAAGCGCATCTACAAGAATGCATTTCAGTCCCAGCAGACCGGCCTGAAACACCGCAAAAAGGCCGACCGGTCCAGCCCCGATAATAGCGATATCGCAACTCCTGGTACATTTTGCCCGGGTTGTGTATTCCTCTATGCTGACAATCTCTCCACTCATTGCTATACTGCTCATTCCAAAGTCTGGTTAATCGAAATAATGTTCATTTTACAGAACA
>CAZVAZ010000259.1:0-3893 GCA_964625235.1 uncultured Hyphomicrobiales bacterium | reverse complement strand
TAACCTCTGTGGTCAATATTGTCTCAACAGTGCCGGTTTTATTGGCACCAGAACTACAGACGAAACTGCCGGAAAAAAATCATGCAGCCAGCCAGTATTTACAACCTTGCTCTGGAAAAACGGCTTCATCGCCGCGTTGATATTTCTCTGGCCGGGCGTTACATGCTGGCCAACAGGCAGGAATACCGCTGCCATACAATGGATATCTCCGTTGGTGGCCTCTCTATCCGCGGCTATGAAAAAGGCAATCTCGGCGACAGGATTATTCTTTACATTGACGAAATTGGCCGCATTGAAGGCACCATTGTCCGCCACATTGACAAAGGATTTGCCATCTCGTTTTCGCCCTCACCGGCCAAACGTCAGCGATTGCTGGAAAAACTCACCTGGTTAATGAACAAAGGCGTGATTGAGGGCGACGAAACCCGGCGTTTTACGCGTCAACTTCTCCCGGTTGCAGAAACTTCTTTCTTTTTGCCAGATGGTCGCGCCTATCCCTGCAAAATTATAGATATGTCGATCTCCGGTGCTTCAATCGAAATTGACGTTATTCCCGCCGTAGGGGCTGAAATAACCCTGGGAAAAATGAAAGGCCGTGTCATCAGGCATCATGACAGCGGTATTGCGGTTGAATTTACCGACATTGAAGACACAACAACTCTGGCCGATCATTTCGGCAGCCGTTCATCAACTGCCACCCATTAGGCCTCGTTTCGATCATATCGGACCAAAATACCTGCACTCATTCTATCCGGTCGAGCCAGATGGCATCTCCACTTTTGGTTTTAAATGCTGATATTATCGATCTGTTGATGCCAGTGGCACAATTTTTTTCGACAAATTTTCAAATAAATTCAAATAGTTTTTCTTTTAAATACTCTAAATTTTGAGCAATATTTCTTCGAAAATTAGACTCAAATACAAAATCAAATCACCTGGGTAGAATTATCTATTTGTTTTTATTGAGTTTTTTCGTGAACCAATTTATTACAATTCTAATCAAATACGATTTTTTACAATTTAAACCAAATATATCTAAAGTTTTAGTTCAATTTAGCATAAGTATTAATAAATAGTTTAAAATAAAATAAAAACATATACATCATCATGTTCTCATTGATTACTAATGGGGACGACAAGATGACTTTATTTAAAAGACTTATTACAGCAACAAGCGCATTCGCACTGATCGTACTGACAACCCCGGCCATGGCCAGCGAGGGTGTCGTTCAAAAGGATCAAAAATCAAATTCCGTCTATATGAAGGTCTACAATGAAACTCTGCCGCCTATAGGGTTTGTGCAATTTTGTAAAACCGCGCCTCAGGATTGTGGCGGAACATTGGGTGAAGCTGTCCGCGTGGTCATGAATAAAGATCGCTGGGGTGATTTGAACACAGTTAACCTCAAGGCCAACGAAACGGTTGAGGCCGTCATGGATATAGACCTCTACAATGTGGAGGAATACTGGACTTATCCCGGCACCCAGGGCGATTGTGAGGATTATGTTCTGCTCAAACGCAAAAAGCTGATGATGATGGGGTGGCCTTCGGAAACACTCCTGATCACTGTTTTGCGCGATGAAAACAATGAAGGCCACGCTGTTCTCACTGTTTCCACCGACAAGGGAGATTTTATCCTCGACAACCGCCGTGATGAGATACTGCCCTGGTCTGCAACCGATTACACCTATTACAAACGCCAGTCGCAATCCAATCCATGGCGCTGGGTTTCGCTCAAATCAAACAAACTGGCATTGCGCTAGCACCAACAGTTTTTCGGCCCATCCCACCTGGCCCATTGGTGGATTGCGCCTCAAGAAGAAACCGGTCCTGCTCCCCACAGGACCGGTTTTCACGTTTCTGATCAAAAAAACTGGTGGCACAAACAATCAGGTTTTAAGGAATATTTTTCTCGAGCGATATGCCTCGAGTGCAATACCCAAGCGGCGAAAACGCCGCCGGGCGAACAGCCCGCGCCATCGCAGGCTTGAGCGCAGCGAATGCCGTGAGATCGAAAATGGTACGCCCTAGGGGAATCGAACCCCTCTTTCCAGGTTGAAAACCTGGCGTCCTAACCGATAGACGAAGGGCGCATACCAAAATCGCACCGATCTATACGGTTGATTGCCACCAAATGCAACCCGGTGCTGTGCAAATGTTCCTCAAAACACATCTTTTTTTCGCGAAATTCTTCTCTTGTCTATTCACCGCTTTACACATGGCAATTAATCCGTATGAATCTCCCGGGTACAGCGACCAAAAAACCGGTAAAACGAAAGAGAAATACAATGCCTGATGGGATGGTAATGCCTGATGGGACGATCATGCAAACAACCGCGTTCTATGGCCCCATAGTAGCGCTGTTGATTTTCGGCATTCTCATTGTTCTTGTTGTAGCCCTGGTGCGATGGCTGCACAAATTACGCATGGCAAGACTGGAATTGACTGACGGCCCCCTCATCCAACTGAAAGAGCGGCTTGCCAAAGGCGAGATAACCACGCGCGAATTCGAAAAACGCAGACGCCGGTTGTAAGAACAAAGCGACATTTCAAGGTGCCACCGGCAGGGCTGCATCTTCAATAATCATCTGCACGTCACGGCGTCCGCGCCATTCGTTGAGTTTCAGTTTACCGGCGATATGCACAGGCGTGGTTGGTCTATCAAGTAAAAATTGATCCAGAGCCGTGCCCCGGGTACGAAAGGCAATGGCGTTAATACGCGTACCTTCACCGGAAACCAGCGTGCATCGCACATGATCATCACCCACGCGCGCCGCATAGACGATGCGATGGGCAGGCAACACAAACCTGGGTTCGGGATTCCCGCTGCCATAGGGACCAGCGCGCTCCAGCATGGCCAGTAATTTCAATGTGGCACCGCTGGCGGACACAGCGCCATCAATCAAAAAACCCAGATGTTTATGTGCATCTTCAACCTGGCATTTTAAACGTTGATCGAGAAAAGCCCTGAAAGCACCGACCTGTTCGCGTTTAATGGTGAGGCCCGCTGCCATTTCATGGCCGCCGCCTTTTTCCAGCACACCGGCTTCAACAGCAGCTTTTACCGCACCGCCCAGATCAACACCACTTAACGAACGCCCTGATCCGGTGCCAATGCCCTTGTCATCAAAGCCGATAGCAAATGCCGGTCGTTTGAATTTATCTTTGACACGGCCCGCAACAATGCCGACAACGCCCGAGTGCCAGTTATCACCGCTGCAAATCAGAACCGTTGGCAACTGCCCGCCTTTGGTTTCAGCTTCTGCCTGAACAAATGCCTGATCGAGCACGCGTTGTTCAATTTCACGGCGCTGACGGTTGAGTTCGTGCAACTCAGCGGCAATGTTCATGGCGACAATCTCATCGTCGGTGGACAGCAGGCTGGACCCAAGTTCAGAATGTCCCAGTCTTCCAGCGGCATTGATGCGCGGGCCTAAGATAAACCCGGCGGCATAGGTATCGGGCCTCTTTTCCAGACCGGCAGCATCGGCCAGAGCCCGCAGGCCTATATTCTGCCGCGCGCCCAAAACCTTAAGCCCCTGGGTCACATAAGCGCGATTAAGCCCGACCAGCGGCACCACGTCACAAATGGTCCCCAGGGCCACCAGATCAAGCCATTTCAACAGATCGGGCTCACAGCGCTCCTGATTATACCAGCCATCCTTACGCAGCTCCCGGTTGATTAGCACCACCATAAGAAAAGTGACACCAACCGCGGCAAGATATCCCAATCCGCTGATATCATCACGCCGGTTGGGATTGACGATGGCATGCGCGCGGGGCAGTTTTTCATCGGCCAGGTGATGATCAATAATCACCACATCCATCTGTTGATGGACATCGCCGATAACATCATGACTGGTAATACCGCAATCAACGGTGATCAATAATT
>CAZVAZ010000258.1:0-3893 GCA_964625235.1 uncultured Hyphomicrobiales bacterium | reverse complement strand
CCACTGGTGCTGGAAATGCTGGAGCGTGCTTCGCCGTGGCCGGTGTGGTTTGTCAATCCATCGGCCGCCGTGGTGCGCCGTTTGCTGGATGTTCTGGATTATGACGGGCCGGTAAAAGAAGCGATAAACTCAACCAACAAGGCGTGTTTGACTGACAGCAAGGGGCTGGACCCGGCACTCAGTGCGGTGTTTTTACGCGAAGGTTTTCAGAATTTAACGATTTTGTCGCTTTAAGCCTGCAAATACAGCGGATTTGATTGACATGAACACATGTTGGCGCGTATTAGACGTCACATTAAATGCGGGCTTTATGTGAGTCCGTTTTTTTGGCTTGTCCGTGGCTTTGTGGTTGGCGAAACCTCAAGCCTGTCGATCTGGCAACAGATGCAGGAGGACATGCTTTGATATTATTGAAACACTTCGAACCACATTGGAAATCTAATTTATGTCAAACCGCCAATCCGCCAAGTATAAAATTGACCGCCGTATGGGCGAAAACATCTGGGGCCGGCCCAAAAGCCCGGTCAACCGCCGTGATTACGGTCCCGGTGAACACGGCCAGCGCCGCCGCTCCAAACTTTCCGATTTCGGCATTCAGTTGCGCGCCAAACAAAAGCTCAAAGGCTATTACGGCAATATCAACGAAAAACAGTTTAAAGCGATTTATAAGGAAGCAACCCGGGTTAAGGGTGATACCGGTGAAAACCTGATTGGCCTGCTCGAGCGTCGTTTAGATGCGCTTGTTTACCGTGCCAAGTTTGTGCCTACGGTTTTTTCCGCCCGCCAGTTTGTCAACCACGGCCATATTCTGGTTAATGGCAAGCGCGTCAACATCCCCAGCTACCGCCTTAAAGTCGGCGATGTGGTTGAGGTCCGCGAAAAATCCCGCGATATGGGTCTGGTGCTTGAAGCCCAGCAAAGCCCGGAGCGCGATTTGCCTGAGTATATTGAAGTGGATGAAAAGAAACTGACGGCAAAACTGATCAATATTCCAAATCTGGCCGATGTGCCTTATCCGGTGGTGATGGAACCCAATCTGGTCGTCGAGTTTTATTCGCGCTAGATTTCGAAACCAAACAGATTTTTAAAACCGCCCGGGAATTTCCGGGCGGTTTTTTTATTGCGGACCTTTGATTTGGGTGGAAAATCGGTTATTCTAGGTAACCAGTTTCACCGGACCGGATAATGTGAACGCAGAAAACAAAAACACTTCGCACGGCTCAATCAATCTCGCGGTTGAACTCGGCAGCTGCCTTGAGCGGGCAGGGGGCAGGCCGTTGTTTGCTCAGCTTTATTCTCAAATATGCCGCCTCATTCTCAATCAGCGCCTGGGTGGTGGTGAAAAACTGCCCTCTTCCCGGGCCATGGCCGCGGATTTGGGCCTGTCGCGGACCACCGTTATCTCGGCCTATGAGCAACTGGAAGCAGAAGGCTATATTGAGGCCAGACGCGGGGCCGGGGTGTTTGTGGTTGAGGGCCTGAGTGAGGGGGTGTTCGAAGCTGTTGAGCCAGCCGCACCATTATCGCTAACACCTTCTTCCGGCGATTTCACGACGTCAAACCGTTCGGAAGAACTCGTGAGTTTTAAGTCCGGACGCAGTGCTATTGTGGCGTTTGATTCAGGCAAACCCGACCTCGACTGTTTTCCGTTTGAACAATGGTCGCGGGTTCTGGCAAAAAGCTGGCGCAGGCCTGCGATTGATCAACTGTATGAAGGTGAAAACGGTGGGTATGCCGCGTTAAAACGCGAGATTTCACTTTATTTGCGCAGTGCACGCGGGCTTGAGTGTTCCCCCGATCAGGTGATTTTGACATCAAGCACCCATGAAGCCCTTGAAGTTCTGTCGCAGGTGTTGCTTGACGAAGGCGACGAGGTGTGGATTGAAGATCCGGCCTATCATTCAGCCTTGCAGGCGTTTCTTCGCGCTTCTGTAAAACCGGTGAGCATAAGGGTCGACGATGAGGGGTTTTCGCTTGATCTGGCGATTGCAAAGAGCCCCAATGCCAGATTGGCCTTCCTTACGCCATCACGGCAATATCCGCTGGGGCAGACCATGAGCTTAAGCCGCAGGCTGGCCTTGATCGAGTGGGCGCGGGCCAACAATACCTGGCTGATTGAAGATGACTATGACAGCGAATACCGCTATCGCGGCCAGCCTTTGCAACCATTGGCTGCGCGTGATGGATTTGAGCGCACGGTTTATCTTGGCAGTTTTTCCAAAGTCATGTTTCCCGCCCTCCGTCTCAGTTACATCGTTGCTCCAAAAGCGCTGGTTGAGCCGCTTTTGGCGGTGATGCAATCAACCGGAAAGCAGGCCTCAATCATTGCTCAACCGGCACTGGCCGAGTTCATGGCATCAGGAGATTTTGCCCGCCACATCAGGCGAACGCGCCGACTTTATGCCAAACGCCACACCGCTCTGGTTGAGGCACTGGAAAAATATGGCGAGGATTTGTTTAAGCTGCAGCATTACGACAACGGCATGCACATCGTTGCTCACTTCAAACCGGTTTTAACGTCAGCGATTTCAGATACCCAAGCTGCACAATTTTTACGTCAACACCACCTGGTTTCAGCAGCCCTGTCACAATTTTTCCGTACAAAACCGAAACCGCAAGGGCTGATTCTAGGCTTTGCTGCCGTACCGGAAAAGGATATTGACCTTAACGTCAAGCGGTTGACGGATTTGCTGCGGGAAATGGCAGTTTAATCAAGCCTCTTCCAGCACCACGCCGTTTTGTTCGAAGAAGCCTCGCAATTCGCCTTTTTCGAACATTTCGCGGATGATGTCGCAGCCGCCGACGAATTCGCCTTTGACGTAGAGCTGGGGGATTGTCGGCCAGTTGGTGAATTGTTTGATGCCATCGCGCAGTTCGTCACTGTCGAGAACATTATGCGCCTTGAAGGCGACGCCGACGTGATCGAGGATCTGGGTTACCTGGCCGGAAAATCCGCACTGGGGAAAATCGGGCGAGCCTTTCATAAACAATACCACATCGTTGTTTTTAACTTCGGCGCCAATCCAGTCTTGAGTTGTATCAGTCATAGCTTCACATGCTCACTTTTCAATAAGGAGGTTTATATCGTTAAAATGTATGTAGGCTCAACCGGTGCAAAGGTCAACTTATGCCTCAGGCGTTCCGGTTTCCAGGGCGAGTGCGTGCAAGGTGGTGCCCATGTGGCCCTGCAGGCTGGCGTAGACCATCTGGTGTTGTTTGATCTTGCTTAAGCCTTCAAAGGCGGATGAAATCACAGTTGCGGAATAGTGATCGCCGTCTCCGGCAAGGTCCTTGATGGTGACTTGCGCATCAGGCATGGCTGTTTTGATGTAAGCGACGATATCTTCGGCGGGCATGGGCATTGGCTTTGGCTCCTTCGTCTCAAGTCTAGACGGAATTCATATAATCCGGCAACCAGCTTTCATGGGTCTGGCGCAAATCGGCGAGTTTGACCTCATCGCCACCTTCGACGTGCAGGCTGTGCCCGTGGGCAAATCCCAGCTCGCGTATCTCAATGCCGTGTTCTTCGGCATCATCAAGAATTTCGAGCGATTTTGTTTTATCGACACTGAGGATATAACGCGCCTGATCTTCGCCAAACAGAAGTGCGTGGGCCGGTAAATCCTGCGCACCCAGCGAAATATCAGCGCCAATATTGGCAGCCAGCGCCATTTCAGCCACCGCCACCCATAGACCGCCATCGGAACAATCATGCACGTGTGACACATCGCCTGCGGCAATGAGGCCTCTGACGAAATCGCCGTTTTTTCGTTCTTCGTCGAGGTCAACCGGTGGTGGCGCACCTTTAGCGGTGCCAATAATATCGCGTTGATAAAGTGATTGCCCCAAATGGCCGCGCTCTGGTCCGATGAGCAACAGGATGTCACCTTCGG
>CAZVAZ010000257.1:0-3904 GCA_964625235.1 uncultured Hyphomicrobiales bacterium | reverse complement strand
GTTGCGACCTTTTTCACCGAGTATGTTTGCGACACTCATAAAGTTCCTCCTTTGGTTTGGCTGGCGGCACTGAACCGCTAACTGCCAACTGTTTTGATTTCCCCCGTCAAAAGCGTCACAATCACCTCCGTTTGCGAGGCAAAACGGTTGGGCTGACACCCGCTAACGATCTCTTAAATGAAATGATGCGACAAATTACACCTGTTTGACAAGCTTTGTTTACTGTCAACAGCCCTGGTCTGTTCGATCGCCCGGGTTGAGTTTTATTTCAGCCAACCGCCCAGACGTTTAATCGCCTGTTCAACGCTTGTGGTAGAGCCGGCAAAGGACAGGCGAATATACTGGGCACCGCGGTCATGATCAAAATCGGCACCGGGGGTCACGGATACGCCGATTTCCTTAAGCATTTTCTGGGCAAAACTGTAGCTGTCGTTGGTGAATTTTCTAACATCGGCATAGAGATAAAAAGCCCCATCGACCGGCAGAAATTCATCAAGACCTATCAAAGGCAACTGCTGGCGCAGGATATCGCGGTTGGTGGCGTAAACGGCTTTGCGCTGCTCAAGCTCTTCGGTTGCGTCAAACGCTGCAACTGCTGCAATCTGCGACAGTGTCGGTGCGGAGATAAACAGGCTTTGTGCCAGTTTTTCCAGCGGCCGCACCAGGCGCTCCGGCACCACCATCCAGCCGATACGCCATCCGGTCATGCAGAAATACTTCGAAAAGCTGTTAATGATGATGGCGTCATCGCTGAATTGAAGCGCTGTTGCCGCTTCCATTTCATAATTCAGCCCATGATAAATCTCGTCTGAAATAAACCACAGGCCCAGTTGACGGCACTTTTCAACCACCGCTTTTAAGGCATCAGGTTTGATCATGGTGCCGGTGGGATTGTTGGGACTGGCCAGCAACAATCCCTGAATGGCGTATTCGTCATGCAACCGGTCAATATCATTCACGTCCGGCACCCAGCGGTTGGCGGCATTGGTTTCAATTACCGGGGTTGCAACGCCAAGCGCATTGAGAATATTGCGATAGGCGGGATAGCCCGGCGTTGGCAGGGCTACTTTATCGCCGACTTCAAAAGCTGCCAGAAACGCCAGGATAAAGCTGCCGGATGAACCCGTTGATACCACAACGCGTTCGGGACTAACCGATACGCCATATTTTTCCTGGTAGTAGGTGGCAATTCTTTGGCGCAGAACCGGCAGCCCCAGGCTTTCTGTATAGCCCAGTTTTTCACTATCAAGGGCGGATTTGGCCGCATCAATGACGCTCTGTGGCGCTCCGGTTCCCGGTTGGCCTGCGGCCATGTGGACGATTTCTTCGCCAGCACTTTCAAGTTCGTTGGCACGGCGCAACATGTCCATTACCAGAAAGGCATCTACATCACTGCGCTTTGAGATACGGGGCTGGTGCGTCATTTGGCTTAACTCCGATTTGTAAATTTCCTTGCAAATTTTCCCCTGCTTTAGCCTGAGTTGGCAAAATGTGCCACCCCTGCCTTAGTTAAGCTATATTTTCAGGCCTGTAATTGATCCAACTCCTTGCGCAAGGAAGCCTTTTGGTCTTATTTTGAAGGCTTGATTTTATCATTTTGACATTGGCCATTCATCTCTTATGACTTTGATTGAAACCTTCTATCGGAAATTCATGGGAAATCTGCGGATTTTCCTGACTGTTGTGCTCGGGCTATCTTTGACCGTGATCATCCCTACCGGGGCTGCGGCTCAAAGTGTCATTCGTGATACTGAAATAGAAAACCTGTTGCGGGATTATCTCAACCCTGTTTTGAAGGCCGCCGGACTTAAGCCCAGAGCGGTCCAGATGATTCTCATTAACGATGGTTCGATTAACGCATTTGTCGCCGGTGGCCAGCGTATTTTCATTCATACCGGGTTGTTGATGGCAACTAAAAACCCCAATCAACTCATCGGCGTTCTGGCACATGAAGCCGCTCACATAGCCGGTGGTGATCTGTCGAGTTTACGCCGCCAGCTTGACAAGGCATCTACCGCTACCATCATCAGCGCCCTGCTTGGTGTCGCTGCCGCTGTTGGCGCGGCTGCTGCGGGAGGTGGCAATTCGGGCCAGGCCGGGGTTGGGGTCCTTACCGGTGCCCAGGCGATTGGACGTCGAACACTTTTGCAATATCAGCGCAGCCAGGAAGCCAGAGCTGACCAGGCAGCGTTCAAGTATCTTGACCGTTCGGGACAATCAGCACGCGGAATGATTGAGATGTTTCAAAAACTCGCTGACAATGCTCTTTTGAGCCTGCGCAATGTAGACCCCTACTCATTGAGCCATCCGGTACCGCGCGCGCGTATTGCCTTTCTTGAAAAAAATATCGGGAAAAGCCGATTTTACAACAAGAAGGATCCTGCCCGCCTGATACTCCGTCATCAGATGATGCAGGCCAAGCTGCGTGGATTTCAGGCGTCACCGCAATCTGTTTTCCGCCGATATCCTGTCAGCGACACCAGTTTGCCTGCACGTTATGCGCGCGCGATCTCATTTTATCGCAATGTGGATATCAAGCGGGCTTTGCGTGAAATTGACGCTCTGATCAGATCGCAGCCGAAAAATCCATACTTTTGGGAGCTGAAAGGCCAGGCCCTGTTTGAAAACGGCAAATCCCAAAGCGCCATTGCACCTTTGGAAAAGGCTGTATCTCTGGCGCCGAAGGCCGGGTTAATCCGGATTTTACTGGCTCAGACGATGTTGGCGGCAAGGCCCAAAAAGAATGCCAAAAGCGCTATTCGCCATTTAACAATCGCGCGCAGGTCCGAGCCCAACTCCTCCTCGCTTTACCGGCAACTGGCCATCGCCCAGGCCCAGCTTGGCCGCATTGGGCAGGCAGACCTGGCATCAGCGGAATCAGCGTTTCGCTTCGGTGATCTCAAACTCGCCAAAACCCGGGCAGCCAGGGCAAATCGTGTTTTGAAAAAAGGCTCACCGGGTTGGATTAGGGCTAATGACATTCTTAATTATAAACATCCCAGATAATCTGCTATACAATCAGACAACATAATAATGATGCACACAGGGTTGGTGAAAATGCTGCGAAGTATATCGAAAAGAATATCTTATTTGTTGGGCGTATTGCTGATGGCGCTGGGGTTTGTGATGCCATTGAATGCAACGGCTCAGGAGTTCACTCCGCAGCAAAATGAGCAAATACAGAAAATGATCCAGGAATATCTGCTCAAGAATCCACAAGATCTCAGAGAGGCAATTATCGGCTTGCAGGCCTATGAATTGACGCAACAGCAAAAAGCTGCACGTATGGCGTTGGTTACAGAGGAAAAGAGCCTTTATGGCTCGTCTGTGTCATATGTGGGCGGCAATCCGAATGGCGATGTGACGTTGATCGAATTTTTTGATTACAACTGCGGTTTTTGCCGCCGGTCGATGAAGGATCTGATGACCCTCATTGACACTGATCCCAATCTCAAAGTCATTTTCAAGGAATTCCCTATTTTGGGTGAAGGATCGTTCTTTGCCGCGCGCGCAGCCGTGGCCTCGATGAAGCAAGGCAAATATGTTGAATTCCATATGGCGATGATGCAGATACGCGGCACGGCAGATAAAAACAACGTCCTGGAAATTGCCGAAGAAGTCGGTCTGGATGTGAGAAAACTGGTGACCGAAATGCAAGCACCATATATTACCGAGGAAATTAATGACGTCCTGCGAGTTGCCTCTGCCATTGGCGTTAACGGTACACCGGCATATATTGTTGGCGACAGCGTCATCAGTGGTGCCGTTGGCCTGGCTGAACTCAGACGCCAGATTTCCGAGGTTCGAAAATCGGGCAATTGAACAAAAACCCGGCTTTCTTCAAGCCGTGCCCAGCCCCTGTGAATTTAGCGGTTTTCCAGACAGTGTTCGCTGTTTGGCGATG
>CAZVAZ010000256.1:0-3909 GCA_964625235.1 uncultured Hyphomicrobiales bacterium | reverse complement strand
CCGATACGAAAACCAGCCTCATCAGAAAAACCAATTGGCGCCCTGGCGGCACTTTGGCAGGTGGCGCGCAACCGCCAGACGCTTTATGTCTCCTTGTTCGCCTGTTTTGTCGGTGCGCCTTCACTTGCCTTTGGTGCGCTTTGGGGGGTGCCCTACACCATGCAGGCTTTTGACATTTCGCGCACGCAAGCTGCCTTTTCCATGTCATTCACGCTTTTCGGCTGGATCATCGGCGGGCCGTTCTGGGGTTGGATTTCCGATCGCCTTCAACGTCGCAAGCTCCCCATTGTTATCGGAGCACTTGTCACCACTTCAAGCATGGCAGCTGCCATCTACATGCCCGGTCTCAATCTGGAGCTGTTTCGGATCTTTCTGTTTATCAACGGTTTTGCCGCCGGTACCATGGCTATCAGCTACGCTTTGATCAAAGAACACAATGCGGGTAATGGGTCTGGTGCCGCCATGGGTCTGGTCAATATGATGGCGGTTGCCGGTGGTGCCATATTTCAGCCCGTTGTCGGACTTCTGCTCGACAGCCAGTGGCGCGGTGTTCTGGTGGATGGTGCCCGCATCTATTCACAAGAGGCTTACGCCAACGCCTTCATCCTTCTGCCGGTGCTGCACTTCGGCAGCCTGGTGTTTGGTCTGTGCATCAAGGAAACTCACGGACGACCGGTTATCAAAGCGAGGTAGCCGCTCTTGCCGCCTGATCATACTGCCCCGATAAAGCCCGTAACAGACCGGCGAGCCTGGTCAGGTCTTCGCGATTAATATTGAGGCTTTCGAGCGAGGAAATGAGGCATTTTTCGCGAATATCGCGGTAACGCTCACACGCCTTTTTGCCCTCGTCGGTGGTTTGGGAATATTTTTCCTTGCCCTGCCGGGTGGATGCAATAAACCCGGATTTTTCCAGTTTTTTAAGAGCGTAAGTTACCGTATGCGTATCCTCCAGATTTAACATCAGGCAGATATCGGCCAGACGCTTGGCACGGGCGCGGTGATTGACAACATGCAGAACCAGCACATCCAGAGAACTCAAATCTGCAATCCCGCTTGCCGTCATTGCCCGCACACACCAGCGCTGATAGGAATTGACCGCAATATTCATGGCAAATTCAACTTCGCTCAATTCAGGTACTTCTGAATTCGCCAGATGTGCCGATGACACAATCGGTTCGGGTTTGTTTTCTTGTGTGCTCATTGTTGCGACTCCAGGCTCAGTTTTGGGTATGCTAAAACCATAAACATGATTTGTCGATAATTTATTGACGTTTTACATTTTATGTGTTTTCTGGAGTGAACTTCTCTTTAGACGAATTACTGACAATATGACTGATAAAACTCAAGCAGATGCAAAGTGGGAATTCTGGATTGACCGTGGCGGCACCTTCACCGATATCGTCGCCCTCACGCCCGGTGGCGATATTAAGGCGCACAAACTGCTGTCGGAAAACCCCGATGTTTACCGCGATGCAGCCGTCGCGGGCATCAGACATTTTCTCAATCTTGGCGACGATGAGAGCATTCCATCCGCTTTAATCCGTGCGGTTAAAATGGGTACCACGGTTGCCACCAACGCGCTTCTGGAGCGTCAAGGTGACGCCACGGTTTTAGTCACCACAACAGGCTTCCGCGATGGTTTGAAAATCGGCTATCAGGCCCGGCCAAATATTTTTGACCGTCACATCATCAAGCCGGAAATGCTGTTTGAGGACGTGATTGAAGTAGACGAACGCATCACCGCCAATGGCAACATCGATACACCGTTGAATATTGAAAAAGCCCGCGCAGACCTGCAACGCGCCTATGACAGCGGCATTCGCTGTGCAGCAATCGTCTTTGTCCACGGCTACCGCTATCACGCCCATGAATTAAGCGTGGCGGAACTGGCACAAGATATCGGTTTTACGCAAATATCAGTCAGCCACAAAGTCAGCGCCTTGATGAAATATGTCAGCCGTGGCGACACCACGGTGGTTGATGCCTATCTCTCGCCCATTCTGCAACGCTATGTGCAACAGGTGGCAACCGAATTATCCGGCAACAGCGAGGTTGAAGCTGCCCCCAGATTGATGTTCATGCAGTCCAATGGCGGGCTTACCTCAGCCGGTCTTTTTCAGGGCAAGGATGCCATCCTGTCCGGCCCTGCCGGTGGCGTCGTCGGCGCTGTCAAAACCAGCGCAATGGCGGGCTTTGACAATATCATCGGCTTTGACATGGGCGGCACCTCAACCGATGTGTCGCACTATAATGGCCAATACGAACGCACCTTTGAAACCGAGGTTGCCGGTGTGCGTATGCGCGCACCGATGATGTTAATCCACACGGTTGCTGCCGGTGGCGGCTCAATTTTGCAATTTGACGGTGCCCGTTTTCGCGTCGGCCCGCAATCCGCCGGTGCCAGTCCCGGCCCCAAATGCTATCGCAAATCAGGTCCACTGACGATTACCGATGCCAACCTGATGCTGGGCAAACTGAACGCCGATTATTTCCCGGAAATCTTCGGGCCCAATGCCGACAAGCCCCTCGATGCACAAGTTGTAAAACAGGCATTTGAGCAAATGGCAAAAGAGGTTGGCGATGGCCGCACACCTGAAGATGTGGCCGAAGGGTTCTTAAAAATCGCCATTGAAAACATGGCCCAGGCAATTAAGAAAATTTCAGTCCAGCGCGGCTATGATGTTACTTCCTATACGCTTTCGTGTTTCGGTGGTGCCGGTGGCCAGCATGCCTGTCTGGTGGCTGACGCCCTTGGCATGAAACGCATTCTCATTCATCCCCTTGCCGGTATCCTGTCTGCCTACGGCATGGGGCTGGCCGATATTTCCGCCAGCCGCAGCCATGCAATTGAATTGCCGCTGGGTGATGATGGTCTTATCGAAATAAAACGCGCCATAGATGAACTGGCCACCCTCAACCGCGATGAACTCGAAGCCCAGGGCATCGATGAGGCCGACACCAACACAACCAAACACGCGCATTTGCGCTATGAGGGAACGGACACAGCCCTGCTCATTGCCAGCGCCACCAAAATCATCATGCGTGAAAATTTTGAAATCGCTCACAAAAATCAATTCGGCTTCATCACACCCGAAAAACAGATCATCATTGAAGCCCTGACGGTGGAAACCACCGGTGGTGGCTCTAAAATCGAAGAGCCCGACCACGAAATTGTCGATACTGCACCAGAGCCTGCAGCAGCCACAAAAATCTTCGCCAATGGCAGCTGGCATGACGCCCCGATTTACAACCTCGAAAAACTTGAACCCGGCCACACCATGCACGGCCCTGCCCTGATTATTGAACCGCATGGCTCGATTGTGATTGAGCACGGCTGGACAACGCGTATAACGCCCAAACGCCATCTGGTAATGGAGCGCCACCAGGAACTTAAACGCATTGCCGCCATCGGCACCAAAGCCGACCCGGTGATGCTGGAGATTTTCAACAACCTGTTCATGTCGATTGCTGAACAAATGGGTATTACCCTGCAAAACACAGCGTATTCGGTCAACATCAAGGAGCGCCTTGATTTTTCCTGCGCTGTCTTCAACAAGGACGGCACATTGATTGCCAATGCCCCGCACATGCCGGTTCACCTCGGCTCCATGGACCGCAGCGTTGAAACCATCATCGAGCAAAACGATAATATGCAGCCGGGCGATGTCTATGTACTCAATGCCCCGTATAATGGCGGCACCCATCTGCCTGACATCACCGTCATAACCCCGGTGTTTGACGATGAAGCCAAAACCATCCTCTATTATGTCGCCAGTCGCGGTCACCACGCTGATGTGGGCGGCATGGCACCGGGCTCAATGACCCCGCGCGCCACCCACATTCTTGAGGAAGGGGTGTTGATTGACAATTTCAAGATGGTTGACGAAGGCGTGTTTCAGGAAAAAGCCC
>CAZVAZ010000255.1:0-3932 GCA_964625235.1 uncultured Hyphomicrobiales bacterium | reverse complement strand
GCGCAATCATTGCCACATCGGCGGTGAATTCGAACAATCTCTCCAGCATGCGGCGCGAATTGCCCAGTTGAACTGATACCTGTATCTTGGGGTATTGTTTTTTCAGCGCCACCAGCACATCAGTTGCATGAAACGGTCCCACCGCCGCCAGTCTGAGCTGGCCGGCCTGGTGGCTTCCGTGCGCTTCAAGAAATTCTTTTGCTTCGCGTTCCAGATGAATAAAGCGTTTGGTGATTTCATGCAGCTCGCATCCCACAGGTGTCAGAAAAACGTTTCGCCCCCGGCGTACAAACAACTCAACGCCATATTGTGCCTCCAGCTCCCTCACCTGGGTCGTAATCGTCGGCTGGCTAATGCGCAATGATTTTGAAGCCGCCGTAAACCCGCCCAGTTCAGCTGCTGCATGGAAAGATCTCAATTGCGAATGTTTCATAGAAAAACCATATAGAATCAATCTAAATAATATATTTGTCCTATATATCAAACCTCCATAGACTTGCCAGAGAAATTCAATGGAGAGGCGTGTGTGGCAATATCATAACCCGGTGCGCATCAGGTTTGGTGCAGGTGTTTTTGATGATCTGAGCGAGCTCATCAACAATCGCCGCTATGGACTGGTCACCTATCCTGAACCGTTTTTTGAAGAGCTTTGCCAGCGATTGCAAAAAAAGGCCGGTGCGCCAGTTGTTTTGATCAATGACGTAAAGGCCAATCCTGATTATCGCCTGCTGGCACAACAGATCAATCGTATTGCTGAAGATGAAGCGCCCGACGTATGGGTCTCGCTTGGCGGTGGCTCGGTGATAGATACCGTCAAGGTGTTTGCGGCCGCAAATGGCGATTTTGACAATGTCAGAAAATTCCTGGAAACCGGTAATGGTGCAAACCGACTATCCGCCACACCAATCATTGCGGTACCGACAACGGCAGGCACAGGGTCAGAAGTAACCTGTTGGGCAACGGTCTGGGATGAAGTTTCGGGAATTAAATATTCTCTTGCGCGCCAGAACCTTTACCCGGAGACAGCCCTTATTGATCCCGCCCTGATGTGGAGCAAACCACAGGAGTTGACAATAAGTACCGGCCTTGATGCACTCTCCCATGCGCTTGAAAGCCTGTGGAATGTCAATGCCAATCCAGTATCAGCCGCTCATGCCATATCGGCTGCAAGAGAAGTGATGGATGTGCTGCCGAAGCTTGCCAATGACCTCCACAACATCGAATTGCGCAGTGCCATGGCCCGCGCTTCTCTAAGTGCCGGGCTGGCTTTTTCCAATACCAAAACAGCCATCGCTCATTCTCTTTCTTATCCGATCACTTTGAAATACAATGTGCAGCATGGCATCGCATGCTCGTTTTCCTTACCCATCGTGATTGAAAGCGTGATTGGCATCGGTGGCCTGTGCGAGGCTTCATTAAACGCGATTTTTGACGGTGACCTGCGCGCTGCTCCGGCAAAAGTATCACACCTGCTGCACTCACTTGGTGTCTCCACCATACCTGTTGATCATGGTGTTGAAAATGCCACCTGGCAAGTTCTGGTTGATGATGCATTCGACGGTGAGCGCGGCAGAAATTTCATCGGGAGCAAAAGTAATTTTCTAAAAGCGGCCGAAGCCCTGGGAGCCGCAGCAGCATAATTAGAAAAGGGCGTAGCGAAAGAGCTAAACAGAAAACTGAAACCTTAGGGAGGATCTACCAGATGTCTAAAAAAACTTTTCCAAAATATGTTGTGTTTGCAACCGTAAGTGCAATGACGGCAATCAGTACACTTTCAAGTGCCCAGGCGCAAACCACGGCGGCGCAATGTGAAGATCCAAAGGAGCTTACATTCGCGATTATTCCCACCGAAGAAACCGTGGCTGAATTACAACTCTATCAGCCGATTACCGAACGCATGAAAAAGCTTACCGGTAAAAAAATCCAGTTCTTCATGCCCACTTCTTATGCCTCGGTGGTTGAAGGTCTGTTGAGCGAATTCATTGATGTAGCCGTACTCGGCCCCTACAGCTACGTCATTGCCAACAGCAAAGACAAGAATATCGAAGTCTTTGCAACTTACGCCAAGCGTGCCGGCTTCCTGCAGGAAGAAGGCCCGGGTTACAAGGCAGCCCTTGTGACCAAAAAAGGCTCAAAATTCACCACAATTGCCTCGTTGAAGGGTTCCCTTCTGGGTCTGGTTGACCCCGGCAGCACATCGGGAAATCTGTTTCCACGCATTGTGTTTGCGAAGGAAATTGGTGGCGATCTCGACAAATACTTCAAAAAAGTGGTCTACACCGGCAGCCATGAACTCTCCACCGTGGCCGTTTTCAAAGGTAAAGTTGATGCCGCTTTTATAGCAACTCATCGTTTCGACAATGTTGTCACCAAAGGCGAAGTCAAGCTTGAGGATTTTAATATCTTATGGAAATCACCCGTGATACCGCAAGACCCCTTTGTTTATCGCAGCCCGCTTTGCCAAAAACTGAAAGACCAGATCAAGGAGACTTTCCTCGGTCTTTCAAAAGATGTTCCCGGCGAAAAGAATTTTCTCGACAACGTTAAATCCAACAAGTTTGTAGGGATGACTTCTGCCGATTATGATGTCATCAGAGAACTCAAAGAAGCCAAAGACGTCCGTAAAAAGAAGAAGTCAAACTGAGCTGACTTTGTTAAATTGAAATACCGGGGTGGGGTCAGACCCATCCCGGTATTTTGACCGGCTCTAAACTGCCAGGAGGCTGGGAAACTCTATGTCCATTCTATCCATCAGAGATCTTAAAGTTCGTTACAGCGCCTCGGGCCCGGAAATTCTCAAAGGCATAAGCTTTGACGTTGAGGCCGATGATTTCTTCGCCATTATCGGCCCCAGTGGAGCCGGCAAATCGACACTTATCCGCTGTATCAATCGTCTGGTAGAACCTAAATCGGGCTCAATCACTCTTTATGGAGAAGATGTTCTGAAATTGAATGCGCGGAAATTGCGCCGGACCCGGCGCAGTATTGGCATGATTTTTCAGGAATTTAATCTGGTTGATCGCATGTCGGTAATGGACAATGTTTTATCAGGCCGATTGGGCTATATGGGAAATTTCAGCGCCCTGTTTAAATTATTCTCCAAGCAAGATATCGCCCGCGCGCTCGCGGTTCTCGACCGGGTTGGGCTGAATGATCAAATTGACAAACGCGCTGACCAGCTTTCCGGTGGCCAGCGCCAGCGCGTTGGCATTGCGCGTGCCTTGATGCAGGACCCAAAGCTGCTCCTGCTTGATGAGCCAACCTCAAGCCTTGATCCGAAAATCTCCCGTGAAGTCATGGCACTTATCATGGAGATAGCCAAAGAATACAAAGTGCCGGTGTTGTGCAATATCCACGATGTGCAACTGGCTATGGAGTTCTGCAACAAGATCATCGGTCTGCAGGACGGCATCAAGATGTTTGATGGCCCAACCGCTGAAATGAATGAAGACAGGCTCAATGAAATCTACGCCATGGAAATTCTGTAATGAGCACGATAGACAGCACTCAAGCCCGTATCGATGCTGTTGTTGCCAGACGTTTTAAAGGCCGCCTGAACGGCGCGCTGGTCTTTATGATTGTTTTTGCACTGGCCGCTGCCAGTCTCAATACCACGATTATTGTTGATACAGATTGGGAGCGCCTTGGTTCTTTCAGCGAAATCATGGCCAATGTCGGCGAATTTCTGTCTGTAGACTGGTCTTTGTTCGCACAACTGTGGGAGCCGGCATTGAACACCGTCATGGTGGCAACTCTGGGAACATTGCTCGGCGTAATCACCTGCATTCCTGCCATCTGGTTTGGCGCATTGAACATTTCACCCTATCCACCGATTACCTATCCAATCGCCCGATTGATGATGACGTTGAGCCGGTCAATTCACGAAATTGTCTGGGCGCTGTTTTTTGTGGCCGCCGTCGGGCTGGGGGCCC
>CAZVAZ010000254.1:0-3950 GCA_964625235.1 uncultured Hyphomicrobiales bacterium | reverse complement strand
TAAAAATGTTGGCGGTTGAACCTGTGCCCAGACCCAGCTTCATGCCGGGTTTGACATAGTCCATGGCTAGCAGGCAGGCGTTTTTCTTTTTCTCATCCGGGCTCATTTATTTATTGATTCCACCCATGAAGATAAATTTCATATCGACAAAGTCCTCGATACCGTGGTGTGAGCCTTCACGGCCAAGGCCTGATTCTTTAACCCCGCCAAACGGTGCCACTTCATTGGAGAAGATGCCTTCATTGATGCTGACAATGCCGGTTTCAAGCTCTTCGGCCACGCGCCAGCAACGGCCAATGTCGCGGGAATAAAAATATGCTGCCAGACCATACGGTGTGTCATTGGCCAGTGCCACCACTTCGTCTTCGCTTGAAAACCTGAACAGGGGTGCTACCGGCCCGAAAGTTTCTTCGGTTGTGAACAGCATATCATTAGTGACATCGGTTAAAACAGTTGGTTCAAAGAAGGTGCCACCGAGTTGATGACGCTTGCCGCCGGTCAACACTTTTGCCCCCTTGGCGACGGCATCTTTCACATGGGCTTCAGCCTTGGCTATTCCCGCTTCATTAATCAGCGGGCCAATGACGACACCTTCTTCGCTGCCGCTGCCGACTTTGAACTTCGCCACTTTCACCGCAAGTTTTTCAGCAAACTCATCGTAAATACCGTCTTGAACATAGATGCGGTTGGCACAGACGCAGGTTTGACCGGCGTTTCTGAATTTTGACCCGATTGCACCTTCAACCGCGGCATCCACGTTAGCATCATCAAAGACAATAAACGGTGCATTGCCGCCCAGTTCCATGCCACATTTTTTAACGGTTGAAGCACTTTGCTGCATCAGCAATTTACCCACAGCGGTTGAACCGGTGAAGGTCAGTCCGCGCACCAGAGGATTTGAGGTCAACTCAGGGCCGATTTTCAAAGCATCCCCGGTGATGATGTTTAATACCCCGGCAGGAAGGCCTGCACGTTCGCCCAGTTCAGCCAGTGCCAGCGCGGACAATGGTGTATCGGGCGCAGGCTTGCACACCACCGTGCAGCCCGCAGCTATCGCCGGGCAGACTTTACGGGTAATCATGGCAAGCGGGAAATTCCACGGGGTGATGGCGGCAATGACACCAATCGGCTGTTTGATGACGACGATGCGGCCATCGGCGCGGTGGGTGGGGATAGTCTCACCATAAATGCGCTTGGCTTCTTCGGCGTAAAATTCTGCAAACGATGCGCCATAGACGACTTCGCCTTTGGCCTCGCTCAGTGGCTTGCCCTGTTCGGCAGTCATGATCATGGCGAGATCTTGTGCATTTTCAATCATGAGATCAAACCAGCGCCGCAAAATTATCGCACGTTCCTTGGCCGTGATCTTGCGCCAGGATTTAAAGGCAACATTTGCATCTTCAATCGCCTGGCGGGTCTCAGCACCGCCCATGTTGGGCACCCTGGCAAGTTCCTCACCGGTTGCGGGATCAAAAACCGGCACCTCACCTGTGCCTGTCCACTGACCGTTGAGATAGCATTGTTGGCGCAAAAGCGTGCTGTCATTTAGCTGCATAGGTTTACCTCTACAAGAATAGATGTGATTGGGCCTTGACCCTCAGGTTGAGCCCATAGATATTGCCGACTGTCTTATCATGCAAAACCGGTTGAAACCAAGCAAGATTGTCGGAGCACATATGCAAAAACTGAAAAATGCCGCGATCTTGTTTGATCTCGATGGCACACTGATTGACACCGCGCCCGATCTTGCGGCATCGATGAATTTCGTTTTGCGGCAAAACGGTCGCCGCGAAGTTCCTGAAGCAGACGTGCGCAATATGGTGGGGCGTGGCGCGCGGGTGTTGATCGAACGCGGCATGGCAGAAACCGGTGAACCTGCAACGGAACGCGAACTCGACCGGTTTTTTGATCAGTTTCTCGATTATTATCTTGACCATATCGCCGATCAAAGTGTGGTGTTTCCTGCTGTGAAGGAAACCTTGAAAAGCCTCAAGCAAGCCGGAGCCATTCTCGCTGTCTGCACCAACAAGCCTGAAGGCGCGTCGATAAAACTGCTGAAGGAATTCAATATGGATGGCTATTTCAACGCCATTGTCGGTGGCGACAGTCTACCGGTGAGAAAACCCGAACCCGGTCATATCCTCGGCACCATCGAAAAAATGGGCGGCGTGGCCAGCGCTGCCGTCATGGTGGGTGACAGCGCCAATGATATCGACGCAGCAATAGCGGCAGGCATTCCGGTAATTGGCGTACCGTTCGGCTATACACCCATACCCATCCATGAGCTTGGTGCCAATGTGGTGGTCGATCATTTTGATGACATGATTGAGGCTTTGGTAGAGCTGCTTTAGGCCCGCTCAGTCACCACCACATTTTGTTCAATTAGCTCATCAATCTCTGTTTCGCTATAGCCGGCACTTTCCAGTATTTCGCGCGCATGTTCACTGAACTTAGGGGGGATGCACTGCATTTCACCCGGGGTTCTTGACAGTTTTACCGGGTTGCCAAATCCGGTGTAACCATCTTTTTTCACCACCATGTCACGATGGGCGGCAAGATCAGACGACATGACTTCCTCGGTATCAAGCAGCGGTCCACAGGCAACACCGGCCTTCGATAAGTCCATGGAAAGCTGGTGGCCGTCGACGCCCGACAGGATTTTCTCCAGTATATCAAAAAGGATGTCCTTGTTTTTCAAGCGATCGGAGTTTTCCTTGAACCGGGGGTCATCGAGCAATTCCTCCCGGTTCAGGGTTTCGCACAGAAATTTAAACGCCCTGTTGTTACCAGCGCCGAGGAAAATTTCGCAGGTTTGGGTCTGGAATTTGTCATATGGTGCGAGATTTGGATGGGAATTACCGGTGAGCCCGGGGATTTCATCCGATATGGCATTATTGGCCACATGGGGGTGCATGAAGGCGAGGGCACAATCATAGAGCGCCATGTCGATATATTGCCCCAGGCCGGATTTGTGGCGTTCGTGAATGGCCGACAGCAGGGCGATGGCTGAAAACAGGCCGGTACCCAGATCAACCAGAGGCACACCGATGCGCATACGGCCTGATTGCGGATCGCCATTGACACTCATCATGCCGGCGACGGCCTGAACAATACCATCATATCCCGGCAGGCCACCATAAGGGCCATCAGCGCCATAACCTGACACGCGCAAGTGAATGAGTTTGGGAAACCTGTCCTTCAAAACTTCCTCATAGCCGAGGCCCCAGCGTTCCATGCTGCCGGTTTTATAGTTTTCTATCAAAATGTCAGCGTCTTCCAGAAGGCGCAACAATACCTGCTTTCCCCCTTCAGAGCGCAGATCAAGGGCGATGGATTTCTTGTTGCGATTAACACCCATAAAATAGGCTGCTTCTCCATCGCGAAATGGCGGACCCCAATTGCGGGTTTCATCACCCTGGGGTGGTTCTATCTTGATAATCTCGGCACCATTGTCACCAAGTATCTGGGTGCAATACGGCCCGCCCAGTACGCGGGTGAGATCAATGATTTTGAGATCGTTCAAAGCGCCTTGTCTGCTATTCATTATTATTCCTCAGGTTAAATCTGTGCACTAACCGCATCAAACACATCTTTCATGTGCGCCTTGCCGCCAAGTTCAACTGTTATCAAATCACCTGCGCCAAAGGCTCTATCAACTGCTTCGCGCAACAGATCACCCCCCTGGCCAGCCGCTGGCACGTCATGTTTTTCACCGAGCCAGTCCAGCATCATCGCAGCTGACAGTATCATGGCGGTGGGATTGACAATACCCTCTCCGGCAATATCGGGGGCAGAACCGTGACAGGGCTGAAACACGCCATGGTTTTCACCAATGTCAGCAGACGGAGCAAAGCCAAGACCCCCCATGAGGCCCGCGCCCAAGTCTGAAAGAATGGCGCCAAACATGTTTTCCATTACCATCACATCAAATTCCCACGGGCAGCGCAGCA
>CAZVAZ010000253.1:0-3985 GCA_964625235.1 uncultured Hyphomicrobiales bacterium | reverse complement strand
TCATCGAAATTTGCTGGCTAAGGTACCGTTGGTACGCTGGTACCAATAAATTTTACTCATATTTCTATAGCAATCCATTATCAGGAGGAAACTGTGATGGCAAAGTTGAGTAATGCGGCAACCCGCGATATTGAAACCGTCATTCATCCCTATACCAATCTCGCAACCCATCGCGAGGTCGGCCCGTTAGTGCTTGAGCGCGGCGAAGGCGTCCATGTGTGGGATACACAGGGCAACCAGTATATTGAAGGCCTTGCCGGTCTGTGGTGCACCTCGCTGGGGTATAATAACCGCGAGTTGATTGATGCGGCAACCGAGCAGATGCACAAACTGCCCTACACTCATATTTTTGGCGGTAAGAGCCATGATCCGGCGATTGAGTTGTCTGAAAAGCTCAAAGAACTGGCACCGATGGAAGTGTCGAAAATCCTTTTCGCCTGCTCCGGTTCTGAAGCCAACGACAGCCAGGTAAAGCTGATGTGGTATTACAATAATGCCATCGGCAGGCCGGAAAAAAAGAAAATCATTTCCCGCATCAAAGGTTATCACGGCGTAACTGTTGCCTCGGCCTCAATGACGGGATTGCCGGCAAATCACGCGGATTTTGACCTGCCGCTGCCACAGATGCTGCACACGGATTGCCCCCATCATTACCGCTTTGCCGAAGACGGTGAAACCGAACAGGAATTTTCCACGCGGCTGGCGGAAAACCTTGAAAAAATGATCCTCGAAGAAGGCCCCGAAACCGTCTGTGCCTTTATCGCCGAACCGGTGATGGGCGCTGGCGGCGTTATATTTCCACCCGACACATATTTTTCCAAAATTCAGGCGGTGCTGAAGAAATACGACATCATGTTTATAGCTGATGAAGTTATTTGCGGCTTTGGACGGCTGGGTGAATGGTTCGGTAGTCAGGCTTACGATATTGTGCCTGACACCATGTCGGTGGCCAAGGCGCTGACGTCGGCTTATATGCCGGTGAGTGCTGTGATGATACCCGAAGTGATGTATCAGGCGATGCTCGATGAAAGCCGCAAAATCGGCACCTTCGGCCATGGCCATACCTATGCGGGCCACCCTGTGGGAGCCGCGGTGGCGCTCAAGACCATTGAGATATACGAGCGTGATAACATCGTTGGCCACGCCAAGGATCTCAGCTCAACCTTTGAACGCCGCGTCAAGGCGCTGGGCGATCACCCTCTGGTGGGCGAAGGCCGGGCCAAGGGCATGCTGGGCGGAGTTGAACTGGTGGCTGACAAGGCGACGAAAAAACCATTCGATCCCAAAAAGCTGGTGGGTGCCAAAGCCAATGGCTTTATTCAGGACGAAGGTCTGATTTTGCGCAATATGGGCGATACCATCGGCATCTGCCCGCCGTTGATCATCACCGAAGAACAGCTGAACACCCTGTTTGACAAGCTGGAAACCGCTTTGGATAAAACCGAACAATGGGTGGTGAGCGAAGGGTTGAGATAGGTTTAAGGCGAGAAAACCCCTCATCCGTCAGCTACGCTGCCACCTTCTCCCGCAAGGGGAGAAGGATTGAACTGTTTTCCTTCTCCCCTTGCGGGAGAAGGTGGCGCCGGAGGCGTCGGATGAGGGGTTCTCTCACACCAGTGGACGCAACAGCGAATATGCCAGCGCCCACATCACAGCAGCAATTGCGAGGTCTAAAATGCGCCAGGCCATCGGTTTGGCAAACAGCGGGGCGAGATATCTTGCGCCAAAACCGAGCGAATAAAACCACACGCCAGAACCTACAATAGCGCCAAGGCCAAAGGAGAAGCGCTCGGAACCCGGGTACTGGGCGGAAAGCCCGCCGATCAACACCACCGTATCGAGATACACATGCGGGTTGCCCCAGGTGAGCGCCATGGTTGTTAAAACCGCTGTGGACAATGTACTCTTGCTGTCTTGCGTCGGTGTCAATGCTCCGGGGTTGAGGGCGCGCCTGAAGGCCAGAGCACCGTAGGCGAGTAAAAACAAGCCGCCAACCAAAGCGACGATTGCAAGCCAGTCCGGGTTACTCTGAATGAGGGTGCCTAACCCTAAAATACCAGCGGCAATCAGGATAGAATCGGATAAAAAGCAGATTGTGGTGATGGCAAATACATGGCTGCGCAAAAGCCCCTGCCGCAACACATAGGCATTTTGCGCACCAATGGCGATAATCAGCCCGGTGCCCAGCAACAGGCCACTGATGAAGGGGCCAGCGACAAACAGATCAGCCATTTACTGAAGCACCACTATACATGCTGCCCGCCGTTAACATGCAGCTCGGCGCCCGTAACGTAGCTTGATTGTTCGGTGCAGAAATAATAGATCGCCTTGGCCACTTCCTCAGGCAGGCCCAGCCTGCGCAGCGGCAGGGTTTCAACGATCTTGTCAGTTCCCGGAGACAGGATGGCTGTATCAATTTCACCGGGAGAAATTGCATTGACCCGGATGCCCAAAGGGCCAAAGTCCGAAGCCATTTCCCGCGTTAATGTGGCCAGCGCAGCCTTGGACGAGGCGTAAGCAGCCCCGGCGAAAGGGTGAACCCGCGTACCGGCAATGGAGGTTACGTTGACAACAGAACCGTTAGCGACCTTGAGTTCTTCAATCAGGCCTCTGGCCAGCATGATCGGCGCAAAAAGGTTGACCTGAAAAACCTTGTTCCAGTCATCACAATTCATATCCAGAGCACCAAGGCGCTTGCCCGCTTCGCCCTTGGGCGAGATTGCAGCATTATTGACCAGCGCATCGAGGCGGCCACCTTCAAGGCGGTCTTTCATCTCCTGGGTGGCACGGCGCACATCTTCCGGGTCAGACAAATCAACCTGAATATGGTCTTCCGGCCCGGCTTCCCACGGACAGTCTTCGGGAAACGGCTGGCGCGAACAAGAAATGACCCGCCACCCCGCGCTGGAAAATCGTTTCACTGTGGCGTGTCCAATGCCACGACTGGCACCGGTCAGGATCATTGTTCTTTTGGGTTTATCGTTGGATATGCTCATAGGGCGGACTCTAGATTAGTTTGCACAACTTAGCTATCGGCTTGTTTGGAGCGCTACCAATTAATAAAGCGTTCTGGCCTGCCGGGCTTGCAGGTCACCATCGTAAGTCTCGGCATCAAAATCGGGCTGTGCTCCCTGGCTCATTTGCCCGGCGGTTGGCACTTCGTTTTTGTTTACCTGCGAAGAAATATCCCACAATTGCGCCCGTTTTAAAGCGCGCGCGCACTGGAAGTACACCGCCTCAATGTCAACGATGATGGCGCTCACCGGTAATTTGTCCTGGACTTCAAATAGCTCGAGAATTTCAGGATTGGTGGTAATATGTGCGTTTCCGGCTATGCGTAACGTTTCATTGATCCCGGGCACAAGAAACAACAACGCCACGCGTGGATCGGCGATGATGTTTTTGAGCGTATCAAGACGGTTGTTGCCGCGCCGGTCGGGAATAACCAGTGTTTTATTATCCATCACCTGGAATGCGTGGCCTTTTGCATCGCCACGCGGCGTACAATCCAAACCGCCGGGACCGATGCTGGCCAGCGCAAAAAACGGCGCTGCTTCAATCCATTTTTGATATTCTGGCGTCAGATGTGGTGTTTCTTTTGCCAGCGACATGGGATGAGCCGGATTATAAAGCGCGCTCAATTCTTCAAGCGTTTCAATCCTGTTGGTATCAGACATCAAGAATGACCTTTATGGAAACAGTTGTTCGCAAGACCAATTGTCTTCGCCGGTTTGGCGGGTGAAAAGCCTTCTGTCGTGCAGGCGGAAGGGTTTGTCGCGCCAGAACTCTATTGATGTTGGCAGCAGCCTGAAGCCCGACCAGTAAGATGGCCGCGGAATGGCACCGACGGCATATTTAGCGGCCTTTTTGGCAACTTCGCGTTCCAGTTCAAAGCGGTCATTCATTGGTCGCGATTGTCGTGACGCCCAGGCACCGATGCGGCTGCCGCGATCGCGGGAATTATAATAGGCATCGGCTTCTTCAT
>CAZVAZ010000252.1:3773-3987 GCA_964625235.1 uncultured Hyphomicrobiales bacterium | reverse complement strand
CCTGAAAATTCCTGGCCAAGTGTTAACGGTGTCGCATCTTGTAGATGGGTGCGGCCAATTTTGATAATATCCTGCCAGCTCTGTGATTTTTTCTCGAGAGCCATGGCGAGATGATCCAGGGCTGGCAACAGCTTGTTGTGAACCTGTTCAACAGCAGCTATGTGCATGGCGGTTGGAAAAGTGTCGTTGGAAGATTGTGAGCGATTGCAATGAT
>CAZVAZ010000252.1:0-3746 GCA_964625235.1 uncultured Hyphomicrobiales bacterium | reverse complement strand
GGTACCGGGTCTTTTGTGCCCATAGTGCCGCCAAGAATTTCAATGGCTCGATTGGCGATGACTTCATTGGCATTCATGTTGCTTTGGGTGCCCGACCCGGTCTGCCACACCACCAGAGGAAAATTATCGTCGAGCTTTGCGTCAATTACTTCCTGGGCGGCTTCAGCGATGGCTTTAGTGATACTGTCTTCGAGATTGCCAAGCTGGTTGTTGGTGAGGGCGGCTGATTTTTTGACAATTCCCAGAGCACGAATTAACGAGCCGGGCATTTTTTCAACACCGATTTTGAAATTACCCAGAGAGCGCTGTGTTTGCGCGCCCCAGTATTTGTCGGCTGGCACTTCAAGCGGGCCAAAGCTGTCGGTCTCTGTACGGGTGTCGGTCATGGTGCCTCTTATCATGAAAAATTCAGATGGTTCTTACATGTTAGCACAAAGGCTGGAATTCAGGCTAGCGCCTGGAGGATTTTATCGGCAATCAATTTTGAAGTCCGTACATTTGCTTCATCGGTTACCCCGGCAATGTGCGGGGTGAGGATGAGGTTTTTGAGCCCTTCGAATTTCCTGCCGGACTGGGCGGTCAAAGGCTCGGTCTCAAAAACATCAAGAGCTGCACCAAATAACCGGTCTGATTTCAACGCGGCCACAAGGGCGGTCTCGTCAACAATTCCACCGCGAGCGGTATTGATGACGATGGCAGAGGGTTTCATCAGGGTCAGGGCTTCTTCGGCAATGAGGTGGCGCGTGCCCTCGGTGAGGGGAACGTGCAGAGACAATATGTCGGAGCGCCGCAGGATGTTGTTAAAGGTTTCTTTTTCGGTGTATTCCCAGGCATCATCACCATCATCAACAAACGGATCAAAAGCAATTGCGTACATACCCAGGACAGTTGCATCGCGGGCAACCTGGCGGGCAATAGAACCAAAGCCAATCAGTCCCATGGTTTTGCCACTGACTTCGGAGCCAATCAGTTGGGTACGTGGCCACTGGCCTGACAGGACGTCATTGGTTGAAAAAAAAGCTTTGCGCAGCAGGATCAGGGCAATCGAGATGACATATTCGGAAACAGCCTTGGCATTGGCACCGATCGCAGGGATGACGGTGATGCCGCGTTGCTTGCAGGCGTCCAAATCAATATTGTCCAACCCAACACCGAGGCGGCCGACGGTGGTAAGTTTGGGTGCTCTTTCAAGCATGGCAGCGCTAACCTGCGTTTGATTGCGGATGATCAAAGCACGCGCGCTAACCAGTTCACGTTGCAGGGTGTCTGGAGTTTTATGGAGCTGTGGATCGTAAATCACACGCCACTTTGATTTGAGTGATGCGACAGCATCATCATCCATAAATTCAGTAATAACGATATCAGCCATGATTTTTTTCTTTGTTATTTTCATTGGTGATTGAGTGCTGATTGTTGCATTTTTTGGTGTCAAAAACCTTAAAATGGTTCTTGCCCGCTATTCATGCGTCCATTGAGGCGGGTTTGATCCCAGTGGCATCGATGGTATTTTCCAGAGCGCCGGGGATTTCTCTAAAATCCCTGACGGTTTTACCGCGCTGAGCTGGCCAAATCCTGATGGCGTTGTTTGCAACAGATCTGTGATGTCGCTTCTGGCGGGGTCAGGGCAGTTGAAACCATCTTCAAGCCGTCCCAGGTTTTCAATCCAGCGACCGGCCTGGGCTAATGATGTTGCAACATGCCAACTGCCGCCAATTGTAGCGCGCCTATGAAGCGCAATCATAATGGCAAAGCTCAAAATGAACCCGGCGGCATGATCGAGCGCCTGACAGGGCAGGGTCTTTGGTCCATCAGTGCCAGCAGCAGCTGCTTCTTCAGCATTAATACCGGTGGCCATTTGCACCAGACTGTCAAAACCGCGGTAATTGCCCCAGGGGCCGCAGGCGCCATAGGCGGACAGGGAGGCAGTGATAATTCCCGGGCGAAGGGTTGCGAGCCTTTCAGGCGAAAAGCCGCGCGATGCTATTGCGCCCGGCCGATAGCCCTGCACAAAGACATCTGACTGGCGCACCAGTTCGGCCAGATTTGCCTGGTCTTGCGTGTCACGTAAATCAAGAAAAGCTGATAATTTCCCCCGACCATTATCGATTACCAGTGGTGTCATGGAGGGGAGATGTTCAGCGGTAATACGCATGACTTCAGCGCCATGGGCAGCCAGGGTGCGGCCGCAGACGGGACCGGCAATGACGCGGGTTAGATCAAGAACGCGGATGTTGCCAAGCGGCCGCGCCGAAGGCTTGAGAGGGCGGGCAGGGGCTTCGCCGGTTTTTTCGATGGTGAAAGGTGCCATTGCAGCCACCGCCACACCTTGGCCGTGGGTTTGCCATTCTTCCCGGCTGCGCATCATTGTGGCGAGAAGGCCGCGCGCGTTAGCTGCTTCTTCAATGTCGGTTGCGTCCCAGCCCAGAAGTGCTTTTTGTACATCGATGCGATCATGGGCGCAGTTCAAAAGCTCAAGCATGCCGTCGCGGTGGGCGGGGAAATTTGTATGCAGCCTGACCCGGCGATTGTCCCGGGTTTGGTAGTTTCCGGCAATGGCATCCCACAGTTCCGGTGCGGGTTTGCCATCGACCTCAAGGTAACGTTCTGATCTGAACTCAGCGGCAGCGTGGCGCATGTCGACCGAGGTCTGCTGGCTTTGATTGTTGCGCAGCTGCCACAATTGCGAAGCGGCCAGAGTTGCAGCCGCAATGGAGGCCTGAGCAGCGGTGCCGATGAGGAAAGAAGAGGGCAACACTGGCTCTGTGCCGCCAAGGGTGAGGGTTTTGAGCAGGGCTGGATCAGCCTTGGCCAATTGCCAAAGAGCTGTAGTCGCGTCCAAGGACGAGGTTAAAGCGGAATAGTCTTCCATGCAGAGAAGATCCGCCTTTCTTAAACCTGCCTATTTTTTGCGGAAAGCATCGAGAACAACGACTTCAGCACCACCGGCACCGCCGCTGGCGGCAGCGACCGGCATGGCTTCGGCTTCGTCATTGTTGGCAATTGTGCTGCTTTCAGGACTATTTACCGTGTCTGCGGAAATTTCGTAATCCTCGTCATCGGCGTCGTTTTGGAACTGAAGTCCGAATTGCACGCTTGGGTCAAAAAAGCCCTTGATGCAAACGTAAGGAATAACAATTTTTTCGGGCAGATCGTTGAAGCTCAGCTCAATCTGGAAATAATCACTATGAATTTCCAGTCCCCAATATTGATGCTGGAGGACAATCGTCATTTCTTCGGTATATTCACGGCGCAGACGGTCCGACATTTTGACGCCCGGCGCTTGCGTATCAAAGGAAATGTAAAAGTGGTGATCGCCCGGCAAACCGGTCTCGGCAATGCGTTCGAGCGCCAAACGGACGACGCCGCGCAATGCTTTTTGCGCCATCAGGTCATAGCGCATAAAATCCTGGGGCATTTTTTCAGTCATGCTGTACCTTGTTGATTCTTATTTCGAACAATAAACCAAGTGGTGTTTCTATCAAGCGCTGATTGCGTCATCCCACATGTTTTTGTATTTTTTCATCATCAATTCTTCGTGCCAGTTGAGCATGGTAGACAATTAGTGGAGAGCTTCTGTTGCCAGGTGCTCTCCGAACCCCGCCTAGACATGCAAATGTCTAGGACTAATTTCGAAGCGGTCGCACTGCCTAAGCAGCGAGACGTGCCTCTGCGTAGTTGTCATTTGCAACTATAAAACGGCCCGATATCGGCGGAACCATGCCGAGCGAAAACAATTCCTTTACACC
>CAZVAZ010000251.1:0-4013 GCA_964625235.1 uncultured Hyphomicrobiales bacterium | reverse complement strand
CGGATCCTGCCATTCGGTCAGGGCATGCATATCAACCACGCAATAGATACACTCATGGCTTTTTTGCAGAGCCACGAAATTTTTGATAGCACCGAGATAATTGCCCAGATGCAAGTCCCCGGTGGGTTGAATGCCTGAAAAAACCCGTTGCAAATCAGCGCTCATAATACCCTCACAATAATGTCTTGTTGAATGCCCCGTTCTATGCCCAACGCTGCGACCAAGCGCAATAGCAAATAATCGCTACGAACGCCTTAACAGAGCGCGGACTTCGCTGAATTTGAAAGCACCGGTGATATTGCACAATCCAAAAAACACTACCATCCCGGCAACAATCAATGCCAATAGAAGTAATATTTTTTCATAGAGCGCGCCACTTGCAACGATGAGCGGGGATATGAACTGGTCCAGCCCCCACAAGGCCACCCCCATGCACACAGCGCTAAGCGCATAGATTGTCAATCTGGATTTAAGCCTTTGATCAACATTGAAATGCCCGCGCCGGCAAAGCGTTACGCCGAGTAAAACAACATTGATCCAGCCGGCAAGCGAAGTTGCCATGGCAATGCCAACGTGTTCGAAATAAGGAAACAGTGCCAGACTGGCGGCAATGTTAACCGCCATCGCCACACCGGCAAAATGCATGGGCGTTTTGGTGTCCTCGCGGGCGAAAAACCCCGGTGAAAATATTTTATTCAGCACAAATGCCGGCAGGCCCACCGCAAAAGCCATGAGGGCATAGGCTGTGGCAACTGTCGCCTCATTGCCAAAAGCGCCACGCTCAAACAGCACCATCAAAATCGGCTCAGGGATAACCGCAAGGGCAACGGCTGCAGGCAATGTCAGCAGCATGGAAAATTCCATCGCCCGGTTTTGAGAGGCCTCTGCTGCATCATCTTTGCCACTGCGCAGCTGGCGGGCAATTTCCGGCAATAACACCACACCAATAGCAATGCCTATGACACCAAGGGGAAGTTGATAGATACGATCAGCATAATAAAGGAACGAAACCGCACCATCCTGCAGGGAGGCGATAATCGTCCCGATCATGATATTTATCTGGGTGATGCCACCGGCAATGACACCGGGAATCCCTAAGGTGATCAATCTCCTGACGCCGGGTGTAAGGCGCGGGCGGCGCAAGCTGAAGACCATGCCGCTGCGCCGTGCTGCAATTATCAGCATAAGCAATTGCAAAAAACCGGCAAACGACACGCCCCAGACCAGCAGATAGCCAACCTGCTGCTTGTCGCTGGCAAAGGAGGCAAATGCCAAAAGCGAAATAAGGACCACATTAAGTAAAATCGGTGCAGCTGCTGCGGCTGCAAACCGGCCGAGAGAATTGAGAACGCCGCTCAAAAACGCCACCAGCGACATAAACAGCAGATACGGAAATGCAATCCGGGTGAGCAGCACTGCCAAATCAAATTTTTCCGGATTATCAACAAACCCCGGCGCCAGCACATAAACCAGAAGCGGCATGAAAATTTCAGCAGTAACAGTAAAAACAATAAGTGTGAATGTGAGTACACTTAAAACTTCTTCACCAAAACGCCGGGCCTCGGCATGCCCTTCGCCTTCAAGACGCTTGGCAAACAAGGGCACAAATGCTGCATTAAACGCACCCTCCGCAAACAGGCGGCGAAACAGGTTGGGAAATCTGAAAGCAACAAAAAACGCATCCGCCACCAGACCGGTACCCAAGGTTGCCGCGATCAATACATCGCGCACAAAACCCAGTATCCGACTGATTATTGTCATGCCGCCAACCACAGCAGCGGAACGCATAAGGCTCATGAGCGAAGTGCTTCCATCATTTGCTATTCCGACCCAACGTTAGCGAGCTGGTGTGTGGTTTTGCCTTTTGTGTTTAGTTTATGACGCTCAAAAACTGATAGCAGGTGCTGTTTAATTTTTAAATGACGCTGTTCATTGGTGATTTTGAGGCCGGTGAGATCTTTGACATAAAACACATCGACGGCACGCTCGCCAAAAGTGGCGATGTGAGCCGAGCCCACATTAATGTTAAGCTCAAACAACGCATGGGTCAGCTCAAACAAAAGGCCCGGCCGGTCCAGTCCGCGCACTTCCAGAACGGTAAAAATATTGGACCGCGAATTATCGATAATCACCGAAGGCTCAACGCTGAAAGCTTTCAGGCGATCTTTGGTCCGGTCGCGCGATTTTAAAAGTTCAGGCAACATGATTTCCCCGCGCAGGGATTTTTCAATCGTTGCAGCTATGCGCCTGGCGCGGTTTTCTTCATCCTCAAGGTTAGGGAACTGACGTTGAATAAAGATTGAATTCAACGCCATGCCATCCTTTGTCGTATAAATCTGCGCATCAACAATATTGGCACCTAACGCTGCACACGCTCCGGTAACCGTGGACAGCAGTGAGGGGTGATCAATAGCATAAACGGTAATTTCAGTGATTTCGGTGAATTCGTCTGTTTTGAAATCTATGATCAGCTTGTCTGAATTTTCCACAGCTTCGCGGATCATTTTGGCGTGGGCAATTTTTCTTTCGAGGTCCACATTCAAAAGATAGGCAGGATAGTGTTTGTCCAATAATGCCTGTTGCTGGTCCTGTGGCCAGTCGCTCAAAGCCTGCTCCAGCTCCTCCAGCGCAACCGCCACGCGGGCTTTGCGGGTGATGGTTGTGTGGCCACCTGAAATCACCGGCTCCACTTCGTAATAAAGCGTTCTGAGCAATTCACCTTTCCAGCCATTCCACACACCCGGTCCAACAGATTTGATATCGGCAACCGTCAGGCATAAAAGCAGCTTGAGGCGTTCGGGGCTTTGGACAATTTCAGCAAAATCCGTAATCGTCTTGAAATCGTTCAGATCGCGCATCTGGGCAAAATCGCTCATCGCCAGGTGATTTTCAATAAGCCAGACAACAATTTCCGTTTCCGCCCCGCTCAAGCCAAACCGGGGACACAGTTTTTGAGCAATGCGTCCGCCAACGATTGAATGACTTTCCGGTCTGCCCTTGGCGATATCATGCAGGAAGACGGCGACAAACAAGGCTCGGCGATTTTCAAGTGTATGGATGATTTTATTGGCCAGGGGGTGTTGCTCGGCCAGTTCTCCGCGCTCGATTTCAGCCAGAATGCCAATAGCACGCAACAAATGCTCATCAACCGTATAATGATGATACATGTTAAACTGCATCATCGAGACGATGCGGCCAAAATCAGGCACAAAGCGCCCCAAAACACCGGATTCATTCATCTTGCGCAAAACAGCCTCGGCACTTTGCGCCGAAGTGAGGATTTTTAAAAAATACTCATTGGCCTCTGTATTGCGCCGAAGCTTTGCATCTACAAGGCTTAAAGAACGCGTAATCAGTTTAAGCGCCTGGGGATGCAGCAGCACGTTATTTTTACCGGCAAGATAGAAATACCGTATCAGATTTACTGGATCCTGCTTAAAGACCGTGTGATCGACCACGTTAATGCGGCCACTTTCGATAACAAATTGGTCATAGCCGGGCACCACTTTGGTTGTCCGGCGGGTAAACCGGCGCAAAAATCGCGAAAGCACAGGTGCTTTGGTGATATCCTGGGCTTCGAGAGCAGCGCAGAAAATCCGCGTCAAATCGCCCACATCTTTGGCGATGAGAAAATAATGCCGCATAAAGCGCTCCACCCGCTTCATGCCGCCGCGTTTCTTGTAGCCCAGTCGGGCGGCAAGCTCAGGCTGATGATCAAATGTCAGTCTTTCTTCCGACCGCCCGGTAAGAAAGTGTAAATGACATCGAATGGCCCAGAGAAAATCCTCGCTTTTCCTGAAGCTGCGATATTCATCGCGCGTGAACAATCCTTTATCGACCAGCATGTCCGGGGAGCGCACCTGATAAAGATAAAGACCGATCCAGAACAATGTGTGCAGATCGCGCAATCCACCTTTACCGTCTTTAATATTGGGCTCGACTTTATAGCGGCTTTCACCGGATTTGTGATGACGGCTTTCGCGCTCGTTAAGCTTTGCCTCAATAAAATCAGC
>CAZVAZ010000250.1:0-4021 GCA_964625235.1 uncultured Hyphomicrobiales bacterium | reverse complement strand
GCGTGCTTACCTTTGCAACCAATGGCGGTGTTTTCAATCTGCTGACACCGGACCAATGGCAGCAACGGTTTGTAGACGAGACATCGCCTGATTTATCTCAAGGTCCGCGCATGGCCGGATATACTATTGCTGTCGACAGCCTCGAAAAAGCAACGCAGTGTTTGACAAAAAATGACATAGACTTTTCACCGTCGCAGGCCGGTATATTTATCTCTGCCAATAACGCCCATGGGTGTGTTATTGAGTTTACCGAACTCGCCTGAATAGATTTCACAGGAAAAAAACATGACGCCTAATGCTGTTGTTACTGTCGGCTCCGTTAATTTTGGCAATGATTTACCGCTGACGCTGATCGCCGGACCCTGTCAGCTTGAAAGCCGGGATCATGCCCTGGAAATGGCGGCTGCGTTAAAAGAAATCACTCAGCGTCTTAATATCGGACTGGTGTACAAGACCTCCTTCGACAAGGCCAATCGCTCCAGTGCATCTAGCAAGCGCGGCCTCGGGCTCGAAAAATCCCTACCCATTTTTGCCGAAATTAGAGACAGTATGGGCCTGCCGGTTCTAACCGATGTGCATGAACCCGACCAATGTGCGCCATTAGCTGAAGTTATCGACATTCTGCAAATACCCGCCTACCTGTGTCGCCAGACAAATCTGCTTGTGGCTGCGGCCCGAACCGGTAAAATTATCAATGTTAAAAAAGGCCAGTTCCTCGCCCCGTGGGACATGGGCAATGTTATTTCCAAAGTCACTGAAGCGGGTAATGCCAATGTTCTGGTAACAGAGCGCGGCGCATCTTTCGGATACAATACGCTGGTTTCCGACATGCGGGCCTTGCCAGCTCTGGCAGAATTCGGCGCTCCGGTAATTTTTGATGCAACCCACTCTGTCCAGCAACCCGGAGGCCTGGGCGCCACCAGTGGTGGTGAGCGCAAATTTGTACCTGTTCTGGCCCGTGCTGCCGTTGCCGTAGGCGTCGCCGGAATTTTCCTGGAAACACACCAAGACCCTGACAATGCGCCGTGCGACGGTCCCAACATGGTGCCGCTTGATCAGATAGAAGCACTAATCAAAAACCTGATGGGCTTTGATACGCTGGCCAAATCAGGATAATCACAGGCTTTATATGCATTTTCTCCTTTCATCGATTTTGGAAGTATTCAACTCTGCAAATAATTCTGCTGCGCAACGCGTGGCTGAAAAACTTCGCCTTGTCCCCGATCATAGCTTCGCCGAAAAGTTCGCGCCGGTGCCGGTTTTGAAGCACTTGAGCGCAACGTTGTTTTTGCCCGGTGCCCATGCCTTTACCGCCGATGTTAATGCGGTCGCTGACCATCTGCCGTGGGGGAAACTTGGCAGCCATCCACCAGCCGGAGTAACAGCGACAGGGCGCACTTTTTGCCAGATTGTCGGGCCGGAAGGGCTTATCAAAGACGATAGTTTCAGGATGGGGGTGTATTTTCAGGCACCCGATGTTTTGTATCCCTCGCACTGGCACAATGCCGAAGAAGTTTATTTTGTGCTCAGTGGCACCGCTTTATGGCAAAAAGACAAGGGGCGCTTTGCCACGCAAAGCCCGCAAACCCTCATTCATCACAGACCCAACCAACCCCACGCCCTGCGCACACAAAAAGAGCCGGTGCTGGCGCTGTGGGCATGGGTGGGCGATATTGGTTTTGACAGTTATGGTATTGAGAAAATCGCAGGAAAATAATTACCCGCGCCCGCGATAGGGCTCAACACCTTGCGGGGCCAGCCATACGCCTTCGGGCACATCGCCGGTCTGCCAGAAGATGTCTATGGGCATGCCGCCGCGCGGATACCAGTAGCCGCCAATTCTGAGCCATTGCGGGTTTAGCGTATCGATCAATCGTTTGGCGATGGCGATGGTGCAGTCTTCGTGGAAAGCGCCGTGGTTGCGATAGGAGCCAAGATAGAGTTTGAGGGATTTGGATTCGACGATCCATTTTCCCGGCACATAGTCGATGACGATATGGGCAAAATCCGGCTGGCCGGTTACCGGGCACAGCGAGGTGAATTCCGGGCAGGTGAAGCGCACCACATAAGCTGTATCCTCATGCGGGTTGGCGACGCGCTCTAATGCGGCTTCATGCGGTGAAGCGGGCAGGGCTGTGTGGTGGCCCAGTTGTTCCAGCTTGGATGGTATTTTTTTGGCCATTTAAACCTCAGGCCCGGAATAGATACAGCCTTCGCGGCAGGTCGGGCGTTTAACTTCAATTTGGGCCAAACCCTTGAGGTCAGGCTCAAGCTTTTGCCATATCCATAAGGTGATGTTTTCCAGTGTCGGATGCTCAAGGCCGAAAACATCATTGAGGAAATGGTGATCAAGTTGCTGGCGCACGTCTTCAATCGCGCCTTCAAGGTCGCTGAAATGCATAATCAGCCCGCTGTCGGCAGCCGGTGTTCCGTCAATTGCCACTTCCACTTCAAACGAATGACCATGGATGCGCGAATTGGGATGACCCTCAGCTGCGGTGGGCAGAAAATGGGCGGCTTCGAAGTTGAATTTTTTATAGATACGCATGAGCCAGTCTTTAAGGGATGTTCTGCCCCAATGCCAAGAGAAATTTGCAGTAGTCTTAAGGAATGCCGATAATTTTGTGAGTTTGCAGGCTTAAGCGCCAGTGTGGGTGGTCAAGACAATATTGCGTGGCGGCTTTAACGTTGGCGGCCTGATGTTCGTTGTCCATCGGTTGTAACATGAAGTTTTTGAAAGCCAGTTGGCTGAATTGCTCGGGATTAAATTCTGATTGCGGATAGACCAGTTTGAGTTCACTGCCGGATTTCTGCACAAGTTCACTGCCCGCTTTGGGACTGACACAAATCCAGTCAATAGCAGCAGGCACAGCAATTGTGCCGTTGGTTTCAATCGCGATTTCGAAATCATGGCCGTGAATGGCGTCAATTATGGCAGCGTCAACCTGAAGCATGGGCTCACCGCCGGTGAAGACGGTGAGTTTTTTGCCACCTCCCGCCTCAGGCCAGCAATCGGCAATGGCCCGGCTAAGTTTTTCCGCTGTGGCAAATTTTCCGCCGCCCGAACCATTCGTGCCAACGAAGTCGGTATCGCAAAAGGAGCAGATTGCGGTTTCGCGATCCTGTTCGCGCCCCGTCCACAGGTTACAACCACTAAAGCGGCAGAAAACAGCGGGCCTGCCAGCGTTTATGCCTTCGCCCTGCAGAGTGTAAAAAATTTCCTTGACCGAATACATGTGTTTTTACGCCTCACGCCACTTGCTAAAGCCATTGGCACGGAGTTGACAGGCCGGACACTCTGCGCAGCCATACCCCCAGTCATGGCGCAAACCACGTTCACCTTTATAACAAGTGTGGGTTTTCTCGATTATGAGTTCGACCAGTCTGGGGCCACCAAGTTCATGCGCCATAGCCCAAGTCTGGGATTTGTCCAGCCACATCAGCGGTGTTTCAATACTATAGTCTGCATCAATCCCCAGTGATAATGTCTCATTCAGGGATTTTAGCGTCTTATCACGGCAATCGGGATAGCCGGAAAAATCGGTTTCACACATACCACCCACCAACGTGAAAATATCGCGACGATACCCCAGAGCTGCGGCATAGGTGAAGAACAACAGATTGCGACCGGGAACGAAGGTGTTGGGCAGTCCAGTTTCTTCAAAGCGGATTTCAACATCCTGCGTCATGGCGGTTTGGGTTATGGTACCAAGGGTTTCCATGTTGAGCAGATGATCGCGGCCAAGACGGCCCTGCCATTGGGGGAAATCTGCCATGATTGCGTCTCGAACGGGGATTCGCACCCCCAGTTCTACATGGTGGCGCTGGCCATAGTTAAACCCGATTGTTTCAACATAATTATAGTTCGATAATGCCCAGGCGAGGCATACGGTGGAATCCTGACCACCGGAAAACAGCACAATCGCGCGCATTTCGGAGTTATCTTGTGGTGAAGTCATATTGGCGGCCATTCATACCTTGCTCTCGCTTGACCAGATCGTTATTAACAATCACCGAAGAA
>CAZVAZ010000249.1:0-4037 GCA_964625235.1 uncultured Hyphomicrobiales bacterium | reverse complement strand
CGCTCATGAATGAACATCAACAGTTCATGTTGTTTACGAGTAAGCATTCTTTTCTCAGCCTTTCAGAATCATTTGTAAGAACAAAAGCAAAACATATATACATGTTCCTCTTTAGTTCCACAAGTTTATTAAATTTTCCTGAAATTGTGACGATGTCTACCGGAATTAACAGAGCAGGGGCAGGGCCTGCGCGAAGTCGCCTTTTTTTGCCGCCGGGGCGTGCGGGAGGCGGATCACCAGGCAGTCGGCTTTGGCCAGTCGTGATAACAGTGATGAATCCTGTTTTCGAAACGGTGTGGCTATGGCTGGCTTTTCATCCTTTTGTTCAAGGCTTGCGCGCATAAATTCCTGACGCAGATCATTTGCCGGTAAATCGCACCCCAGTTCGACAGTGAAGGGAATTTGTCTGTGGTCGCGCCCGAGATAGGCGTCAATTACCGGTTTGACGAAAATCTGGGTGCAAACCATGGCTGAGACCGGATTGCCCGGCAGGCCCAAAACGCGCATATGTCCACGCTGGCCAAACATCAAAGGCTTGCCCGGTCGCATGGCAATGCGCCAGAAATCAATCTCCACACCTTGTTGTTTTAAAACATCCTGGACAATATCATGATCGCCAACCGATGCGCCGCCAAGCGTTATCAGCAAATCAGCGCCCTCAGCTTTGGCCAGCGCATTGATCAGGCTTTCCGGCGTATCGCGGGCTATGCCCAAATCCACGGCGTCGCCACCAAAGGCTTCAACAGCGGCGACTATACCGGGGCCGTTGGATGAGACAATCTGGTGCGGGGAGGGTGTTTGTCCGGCGACAACGAGTTCGTCACCGGTTGCTATAATGGCGACTTTAGGCTTTTTGCGTAGCGGCAGCCCGGCATGATTCATGGCAGCCGCGAGAGCTATTTGCACCGGGCCAATGGCGCAGCCTTCTTCGAGCAGAACATCTCCGGTTTTAAAATCAAACCCTAAAGGCCGGATGGCATTGCCAACTTTAGCACTTTCCAAAACAGTGATTGAATTATCGCTGGTGGTGGTGTTTTCCTGAATGACCACACAATCAGCGCCCTGCGGCACCACACCACCGGTAAAAATTCTTACCGTTTGCCCTGTCCCAACGCTGCCGGGGAAAGCGGAACCTGCCGGGGCTTCACCAATTTGTTCAAGTGTGGCTGGAGTGGATGCCACATCGCAGGCACGAGCGGCATAACCATCCATGGAAGAAGCAGCAAAGGGCGGTTGATTGATGTTGGCGCTCAATGCAGAGGCGAGTATACGGCCTGATGCGTGAGCCAGAGGCACCATTTCCATGCCAAGTGGCGTGATGTTATCAACAACACGCACAATCGCTTCATCGAGGGGGAGCAGGCTCATAATTTGAATGTACCTGATTTGCCGCCGGTTTTCTCAACCAGTTTTAAATCCGTTATGATGATGCCGCGATCAACAGCCTTGACCATATCATAGATAGTAAGACAGGCAATTGAGGCGGCAGTCAGTGCTTCCATTTCAACCCCGGTCTGGCCGGATACTTTTACCAGTGCTCTAACGTCAATGGCATTTTCTGCCTCGTTGGGTTCAAGATCGACGGTAACTTTGGTAATCGCCAGCGGGTGGCACAGCGGTATCAGGTCAGACGTGCGTTTGGCGGCCATTATACCGGCGATACGCGCGACGCCCAGCACATCGCCTTTTTTTGCCCGGCCTTCAAGGATAAGCGCCAGGGTTTCAGGTTGCATCAAAACCCGCCCTGTAGCGATGGCGGTTCTGTCGGTTACCGCCTTGTCGGAGACGTCAACCATATGGGCATTGCCGTGGTCGTCAATATGGGTGAGTTTACCTGCGGTCATGATTGTGCCGCCTGATCTGCGACGGGTTGATTGAGGCCCAGAAGTTCGCGTGTTGCTTCGGTTACATCTTCGCAACGCATCAAACTCTCGCCAACAAGAAACGTGTTGATGTTGTATTTTTTCAGATGTTCGATGTCAGCAATCGTCGAAATTCCACTCTCACTGACCACAAGATAGTCCTCTGTGAGGTAGGGGGCAAGGCGTTCTGTGTTGTACAGTGATACTTCAAAAGTTTTTAAATTACGGTTGTTTATACCAATTAACTTAGTGTTCAGTTCAACTGCGCGTTCGAGTTCTTCCTCGTCATGAACTTCAACCAGGACATCCAGCCCCCAGCTTATTGCAGCGTGCTCAAGCTCATGTGCCTGATTATCGCTGAGTATGGCCATTATCAGCAGAATGCAATCGGCACCCATGGCGCGGGCCTGGGCAATCTGATAGGTGTCGAGCATAAAATCTTTGCGTAAGATTGGCAGGTCGACGGTTTTGCGAACGGCACGAACGAAGCTGTCTTCACCCTGAAAAGACGGGCCATCGGTGAGGATGGAAAGGCATGTTGCGCCGCCATTGCGATAGGCTTTGGCCAGAGATGTCGGCTTGAAATCCTCGCGTATAATGCCTTTTGACGGGCTGGCTTTTTTAATCTCCGCAATCAATCCGTAGCGGCCTTCAGCACGAGCATTTTCCAATGCGGCGATAAAGCCACGCGGGGGCATGGAAGCTTCGGCCATATCATCAAGTTCGGCGGGCAGCACGGTGGTTTTGGCGGCTGATATTTCGCGGCGTTTGTATGCGGCAATCCTGTTGAGAATGTTGGCCATTAGGTGCCCTCGTTTGAAATGGAAATCAGATTATTGAGCGCATTCATAGCACTTTGGTCGTCAATCGCCTGTTCGGCATCACGTGCACCCGCATTGAGGTCTTCCGCCTTGCCACACATCACAAGTGCTGCGGCGACATTGAGGACGACGATATCGCGATAGGCGCTTTTCTCGCCCTTCAGAAGCGCGCGTAAGGCATTGGCATTATATTCAGGATTACCGCCTTTCAGATCTTTGAAATCGGCAAGAGGCAATCCGGCCTGCTCAGGGCTCACGTCAAACGTGGTGATGTTGCCGTCTTTCAACTGCGCTACGTGGGTAGGCCCGGTTGAGGTCATCTCATCCATGCCGTCATGACCGTGCACGATCCAGGCTGCTTTGGTGCCAAGGTTTTTCAACACATGGGCCAGTGGTTCAACCCAGTTTTTGTCAAATACGCCGATTAACATGGATTTCGTCCCGGCGGGGTTTGATAAAGGCCCGAGAAGATTGAAAATTGTGCGTGTACCCAGTTCCACCCGCGTCGGGCCGACAAAGCGCATGGCGGCATGGTGGTTGGGGGCAAACATGAAGCCTACACCAGCCTTGTCGATACATTGGGTGATTTGTTCGGGCGAAATATCGAGCTTGATGCCCAGCGCAGCGAGAATGTCGCCGGCGCCTGATTTAGACGATAAGGCGCGATTGCCGTGTTTGGCTATTTTGAGACCACAGCCTGCGGCAACGAACACAGCTGCTGTAGAAATATTGTAGGTACCGGTGCCATCACCACCGGTGCCGACAATGTCGATGGCGTCATCAGGCGCTTGGACGCGGGTCATTTTATCGCGCATCACTTCGACCGCACCGGTGATTTCGTCAATAGTTTCACCGCGCACGCGCAAAGCCATCAAAAATCCACCGATTTGCGAGGGCGTTGCTTCGCCAGACATAATCACATCGAATGCCGCGCGGGCTTCGTCCTGTGACAGGCTGTCACCGCTGGCAACAATGCCAATAAACTGCTTTAAATCCGCCATTACGCGCACCTGTGTCTTCTTTGATTGATTGGGCGAAACATTACTGCGGTTTGTGCCAAATTTCCAGCGCTCTGTCGAGATATGGTTTAACGTGCGGCAATCTCCAGAAAATTCTTCAGCAACTGGTGGCCGTGTTCTGTGGCGATGCTTTCGGGGTGAAACTGCACACCGTGAACCTCATATTGCCGGTGGCGCAGCCCCATGATGATACCGTCATCGCTGCTGGCGGTGATTTCCAGACTATCGGGAAAGCTGTCGCGCTCTACTGTGAGCGAATGATAGCGGGTGGCTTTGAAGCCGTTTTCCAGACCGGCAAACACTGAACGCTGCTGATGATTGATGGTGCTTACCTT
>CAZVAZ010000248.1:0-4038 GCA_964625235.1 uncultured Hyphomicrobiales bacterium | reverse complement strand
AAGCCGGTCATGTGACCACGTATATTTCTGGTGAAGAAGCCATTGCCCAGGTGCGCCTGCGTGCCGAACGTCTGGGACTGGCCGATGCCACTACCGGGTTAGCTGCTGAAACCAACCTCAGCGATATTATCACCACCCTGGAAGCCCAACCCAGACTTGCCGCCGTTGTCATTGATTCGATCCAAACCATCTGGTCATCTGATCTCGAAGCTGCACCGGGAACTGTTTCCCAGGTGCGTTCAGGTGCACAGGCTTTGATCAGATTTGCCAAAGCCAGCGGTGTGGTGCTCTTTCTGATTGGTCATGTCACCAAGGATGGCCAGATAGCGGGACCCCGGGTATTGGAGCATATGGTTGACACCGTGCTTTATTTCGAAGGTGAGCGCGGCCATATTTTCCGTATCCTGCGCGCGGTTAAAAACCGCTTTGGGCCGACCGACGAAATCGGTGTGTTTGAAATGACCGGCAAGGGTTTGAGTGAAGTTTCCAATCCCTCGGAATTGTTTTTAAGCGACCGCGATGAGACCTCGCCGGGCTCGGCGGTTTATGCCGGAATTGAAGGTACGCGGCCGTTACTGGTTGAAATTCAGGCACTGGCTGTGGTCTCGCCTTTGGGAACCCCGCGCCGCGCCGTTATTGGCTGGGATTCATCCAGGCTGGCGATGATTTTAGCGGTGTTGGAAGCGCACTGCCAGTTGAGCTTTGCCGGTATTGATGTCTACCTCAATGTGGCTGGCGGGCTCAAACTTAACGAACCCGCAGCTGACCTTGCCGTTGCAGCCGCCTTGATATCATCACTCACCGCCACTCCCCTGCCCCCGCGCAACGTATATTTCGGTGAAATAAGTCTGGCAGGTGCTGTCCGGTCGATACCGCGGGCAGAAACGCGCCTGAAGGAAGCTGCAAAACTCGGGTTTACGGCGGCAACGCTGCCCATGGCAAATGCTGAAACAATCGCAAAACCGCCCAAAACCATCACCCTCAACGGTGTGAGCGGGCTGGCACACCTGGCCACCAGGCTGGTTTCGGCCAGCAAACAGCAAAATGAGGGTGAAAAAAAATTAGCTGGTAGTATCGTGCAGTCTTCTATGGCAAAATTGTAAAATATGATATGGTCGCGCCAGAAACTTGAATTTCGCGCCTCAACAGAACTCTTTTTTATAGGTTCCGATGCCCTTTACCTGGCTTGATATAGTTCTTATCATCATCATGTTGATTTCAGGTCTCCTGGCGATGATGCGTGGATTTACCCGTGAAGTCCTGTCGATTGTGGCATGGATTGCTGCTGCCATTGGCGCATATCTGCTTTACCAGCCGATGTTGCCGATTGTTCAGGGATATATTCAACCTGAAATTCTGGCCAAGGGCGTTTTGATCGGGGGCAGTTTTTTTGCCATTCTGATTGCTATTTCCCTTCTGGTCATCTTGTTGACAGAAATTGTGCTGGAAAGCCGCATCGGCGCTTTGGACCGGACCCTGGGTTTCATCTTTGGTCTGGGACGTGGCGTATTGCTTGTTGCTGTCGCCTTTTTGTTCTTCAGTTCACTGGTACCCCAGCAAAATTATCCGGCATGGATACAAAATGCCCGGACCATGCCGATTTTGCAAGATACGGGAAATCTGATTGTCGGGGTTTTGCCAAAAGGCATGATCGAGGATTTGATTGGCGGCAAGAAAACAGTCGAAAACAGCGAGGTTTCTCCCGAGGCCCCAAGAAGTCCAAAATCCGACCTTCTTAATCAAAAACCTGAAAATCCGGCCACAGGCGCTGACACAGAGGCTGAATCAGGCTATAGGCAGGGTGAGCGACAAGGTTTAGATCAGTTACTTGAAAGTACGACGGGCACCACTCAGTGACTAAGGCCAGTCGATTTCGAGAGTTTTTACAATGATACTTTCGACACAGAAACAGGTTCGGTCAGTTAAGGTTTTACCTTCATGTCATATCTGAAAAGCGACGGTGTTGCAGACACCGAACAATCAGCCGTTGAAGATCCTTTATATGGCGACACCTTGCGTGAAGAATGCGGTGTCTTTGGTATTTTCGGACACCCTGATGCCGCCGCCCTCACCGCTCTTGGTCTGCATGCCTTGCAACATCGCGGACAGGAAGCTGCCGGTATTGTCAGCTACGATGGCAAACATTTTAACGCCGAACGCCGTCTCGGTCTGGTCGGGGATCATTTTTCGCGCCAGTCAACCATAGACAAGCTGAGCGGCCGTCTGGCCATTGGGCACACGCGCTATTCCACCACCGGCGGGACAATATTGCGAAATGTTCAACCACTGTTTGCCGACCTCGCCGATGGCGGCTTTTCAATCTGCCACAATGGCAATCTCACCAATGCGTTAACTCTACGCAAGGAGCTGGTTAAGCGGGGTGCCATCTACCAGACCACGTCAGACACGGAGATTGTGCTGCATCTGGTCTCGCGCTCTCCGCGCACCCGCTTTGTTGAAAAATTTATCGATGCCATCCGCCAGATTGAAGGCGCCTATTCGCTTGTCGGCCTCACCAACAAGAAACTGATTGGCGCGCGCGATCCGCTTGGCATTCGCCCCCTGGTGCTTGGCGAGTTGGATGGATGCTATATTCTGGCGTCAGAAACCTGCGCTCTTGATATTATCGGGGCCAGATTTATTCGCGATATTGAAAACGGTGAAATCGTCGTCATCACCAAGGACGGCGTTGAAAGCCTGCATCCGTTCCCCCGCGTTAAGGCACGCCCGTGTATTTTTGAATATATTTATTTTTCCAGACCTGACAGCCTGGTCGGCGGTCGTTATGTTTATGATGTGCGCAAGCTTACCGGCAAACACCTGGCAATTGAATCACCAGTTGAGGCTGATGTTATTATCCCCGTGCCTGACAGTGGTGTACCCGCAGCCATCGGCTTTGCTCAGCATTCGGGCATTCCCTTTGAGCTTGGCATTATCCGCAATCATTATGTCGGGCGCACTTTCATTGAGCCAACCCAGCAAATTCGCTCGCTGGGAGTCAAACTGAAACACAGCGCCAACAGAAGTCAGGTTGAAGGCAAACGTATTGTACTGGTTGACGACAGTGTGGTCAGAGGGACAACATCTGAAAAAATTGTCCGCATGATGTATGATGCCGGAGCGTTGGAAGTTCATATGCGCGTGGCCAGTCCGCCAATTAAATTCCCGGATTACTATGGTATTGATACGCCCAATCAGGATTCCCTGCTTGCTGCCACACATACTTTGGAAGAAATGCGTGAGATTATGGGGGTCAACACCTTAGCGTTTCTTAGTGTTGATGGCTTGTACAAATCCCTGGGCTTTGAAGGTCGCGATAATTTGGCACCGCAATTCACCGATCATTGTTTTACCGGTGATTATCCAACCGTCCTGACCGATAAAAATGGTCCCGCTGACCCGCGCCAATTGTCATTTCTGGCCGAAACCGGCTAGGTTATGGCATCATTAAAACTCAAAGACCGCCTTGCGGTTGTCACTGGTGCATCGCGCGGTATTGGCCGGGCCGCAGCCGTTGCCTTATCCAAACAAGGTGCGCACATCATTGCTGTGTCGCGTACGCAAGGCGGATTAACCGACCTTGATGATGAACTCAAAAAACATGGCGGCGAAGCAACACTTGTGCCGCTTGATGTTTGCAATGGCGAGGGCATTGATCGTCTTGGTGCTGCCATTTACGAGCGCTGGGGAAAGCTTGATATTCTGATTGGCAATGCGGCAATTCTTGGACCTTTGACGCCGGTAAATCATCTCGACCCAAAGGCTTTGAGCAAGCTTCTGGATGTTAATCTTACCGCCAATCACCGCCTTATCCGCTCTCTTGACCCTTTGTTGCGGGTGTCTGATGCGGGGCGTGCGGTATTTGTTACGTCATCCATCGCCACCTCACATACGGCTTACTGGGGTGGCTATGGCACAACAAAAGCTGCTCTTGAAGCCATGGTAAAAACCTATGCCAATGAGCTTGGCAATACTTCTGTCAGGGCAAACCTGCTTGACCCCGGCCCGGTGCACACAAAATTGCGCACTCAGGCAATG
>CAZVAZ010000247.1:0-4039 GCA_964625235.1 uncultured Hyphomicrobiales bacterium | reverse complement strand
AAATTCAAATTTGATTCGTAACTCCGCTGCGCCTGACGCATGTCGGTGAGCTCTACAAGTGAGTTGACATTCGGTACCTTGACGTAGCCCGCATCATTGGCGGCGGGGTGTCCCGGCTTGTAGCTCAAGGTAAAAGGTGTCTGATCAAACTTCACCCGGCCCTGTTTAACCACAAGGCCGCCAACCTCTTTATCAAAGACAGATTGAAAGGTGGGGATACGGCGACGATAAGGGTCACCGCCTTTGGTGCTGGCGGTGGAATTTGAGTTTGCCAGATTTTCTGCAATTATGCGCATCCGTCCGGTTTGCGCCCGCAACCCGGACGCTGCGATTTTAATTGATGCAATCAATTCCATAATTTAATTCCTAACTTATGCGTTAATAAATAAACTCTTCAAATCTAGTTTTTGCCGACGGCCAGACGTAATAGTCCCAACGATCTGGAATACAGTGTGGTTGCGGCCTGATATTCCATCTGGTTTTCAGTCACCTTGATCATCTGGTCCTCCAGTGAGACAGCATTGCCATTAGGGGTGGTTTCCCAGTCAATCGATTTTTCCGCTTTGAAACCATTGACACTGCCGCCGATTGAAAAAGCCCCCATGGAGAGATGGCCGGCATTGGTTTTCATCGCTGAAATGCCCATTGAGCCGAAGGAATTCCCGGGTATCAGCGTGGAAAAATCCACGCGTTTTAGATCTCGTGGCTGATAATTCGGCGTATTTGCGTTGGCAATGTTCTGGGCCAGCACAGTCTGGCGGGCCTGATGCCACTTTAGCTTACTCTTTAATGTGCTGAGTATGGGGATATCGGAAAAGGCCATAAGTGGCGCTTTCTTTTTAATTTTATCGCGAAAATTCAAACTTCCCGTTCTGGGCTTCGAATCTCGCCTCGATGGCTCCGCTATCCTGCGTGTTATTAAGTTTCGATGGTTATGGTTAAAACTATCTTAACTGTGGTAAGAAATTGTCAACCTTGGATTCGGCGGAAATACTGGGGCGTTAACATATTGTTGACCATGTTCCCGGCAATAAATGCCTATTGAGTGATTAATATGACGCCAGTTTGGAGTAGTTAAACTATGGATTTTACAAGAATTTTTGATTTTGTCGGTGAAATTCCCGATGGTGCCAAATATGTGGCCGCCCTGATCTTTGTCCTGATATTGATTCTTTTGGTAAGTTGGGTGCTGAAGAAGATTTCCACAAAGGTGCGCAGGCGCAGTAGCGATGGCGGGCGTTTAAAAGTTGGGGAAAGTATTATGCTTGATTCCCAGCGAACCTTGACGCTGGTCAGTTGCGATGACGTTGAGCATCTCATTTTACTGGGCGATACAAATGATCTGGTGATTGCAGCAAACATCAACCTTTCTGAAATAACAGATGACGAGCATGGTTTTACCGACACCGGAGATCGGGTTGCTGAAACCGCAGATCGCGTTGCTGAAACAACAGCACCTGTTCAGGCAGCAGCACATACAACACCGGCACGGCCCCGGGTAATCCCGTCGCAGGAACCGGCCAAACCCACGCCCCAAACGCGTCAACCGACAACCTACAGGGAACCCTCGCGCAATACCGCCGTGCAGGCCCTGGCAAAACCTGCCCCCCGGCCAAGGCCCTCTACATTGCCACCGGGCCCGGGACGGCGCAATCCGGAAACCAGGCCGCGCCCTGTTGCCGCCGCACATTCTGATGCCGGCCAATTAAATGGTGAAGAAGGCGTTGGTACGGAAGATGTGACATCCCAGTCTTTTGCAGAAATTCGCCCCGGAGACGAAAAGTGATCATAACCAGGGTCTTTACTACTAATTCCCTGCGTAAATTTTTATCTTTTTTCCTGATTACCGGCTTTTTTCTGTATTTAAGCCAGCCCTTGAGCGCTCAGGAACTTACCATAGATTTTGCTGAGGGAACGGGCCTTACCCAGCGCGCGTTCCAGCTCATTGCGCTGATCACAATCCTGTCTCTGGCACCGTCAATTCTGGTGATGGTTACGTCGTTCACCCGCATTGTCGTGGTACTGTCATTGCTGCGAACGGCCATTGGCATTCAGCAGTCACCGCCAAATTCCGTGGTGATATCGCTGGCCCTGTTTCTCACCGCCTTTGTTATGGCGCCGGTGCTGGAGCAGTCATATCGCGACGGTATACTGCCTTTGATTGAGGAGAAAATTGAGCTTCAGGAAGCCTTTCCGCTGGCGGCGAAGCCGTTTCAGGCGTTCATGATGAAACACGTTCGCGAAAAAGACCTGCAGTTGTTTATCGATCTCTCTAAAATTGAAAAGCCGGAAAATGCAGAAGATGTTCCTCTGCATGTGCTCACACCTGCTTTTATGATAAGCGAGCTCAGGCGTGCATTTGAAATAGGGTTTCTGCTGTTTGTCCCCTTCATTATCATCGACCTTGTGGTTTCGTCTGTGCTGATGTCGATGGGCATGTTGATGCTGCCGCCAATCATCATATCACTGCCTTTCAAGCTGATTTTCTTTGTTCTGGTAGATGGGTGGTACATGGTTGCCGGAAGCCTGATCAAGAGCTTTGGGTAAAGTGGCGCTCATATTAAAGCGGCGCGCGGCCTGCGGGCCCCTTGGGCCCTAGTCCAACGCTTCGCTCGTCCGGTGCTATACGGAAAATCTGTCGTTGTGACTCCATTGCTGGAACGGGAAATCTGTCGTTATGGCTCCGGGAGGAGCGAAGCGAACGACTAACGAGCGAGCGCGAGTGCAGGCCGCGCGCCGCTTGAGCGCCACTTTTAGAGAGCCAAACTTAACTCTGGGGTGCCAGAGCCACGTCGCTTGGCAAAGACAGTTCGGCCTTGCGGAATTCTTCCAGGAAACTCCTCAATGTGTCGATGGCAGCAATTTTTTTGGCAATGTTGCGGAACTCTGCCTCACCTGCGCTGTTCGACGTTGTGATGACCTTGAAAGTCTGAGCGTCCGGAGAATTTGCCATTTTGGTGCTGAATTTTGTCACCAGTCGTCTGGTTCCCAACATGTCTTCGGCAAGCGTATATGAAATGGCCGCCCGCAGGACATTTATCCTTTGGACATCGGCTAATTCGGTGTCTCCTTTCCAGATGTCACCGAGATATCGTTCATAGGCTTCACCTGCGATTTGCCAGCTTTTACTTCGCCACAGAACAGCTGCACGTGCGCGTTCTACATCTTTGCCTTTGAGATTAATCAGAACACTTAACGCGAGGTCATACCTGTCCAATTCGGCCAATGCACGCGCTTCCAGAAGGGCTCTTCGCCGAACAACGGCTTTAGGCAATACCGCCTGACGTGTCCGCCTAATGATGGTCAGGGCTCTTTGCGGCATGCGTCTCAGCAATTCAACCAGGGCAAGCCTGCTGGCCACTTGCGCGCGTGCTGCACCCTTCAGGCGCTTTTCAACCTGATGCGACAGGATTTCAGCGGCCTGGTCCAGAAGGTCAACGGATATAAGGGTATCTGACAATCTGCGTATCATTTCGTCACCGAGCCGGCCGACCGGGGTCAGTTCACGAAAATCATAAAACAGACTAAGTGTCTGGAGCGGCGACAGGGTTTTGATTTTTTCACCCAGAAAAATCCTGTTAAACAAGGCAACCATATCATCCTGGATAAGCCGGCCAATTTTTTCGTCGCGGTAATACGTTACAGCCGTGCGCATGGTTTCAAGTCCGCGCCTGTAACGTTTGCGGGCGACATAAAGCTTGGCAAGTTCGCGCATGACTTTTAATTCAATCTCATCCCCTCGCCATGCAATCAGCTGTGATTCAAGCTGCTCAAGTGCAACATCGGATTTAATATAACTCAGGCGAAATTCGAGCATGGTTTTGTAAAAGGATGTTTCGGATTCAACTTTCCGGTCACCGTAACTCAAAGCTTCATTATAATAATCAAGGGCCTCATCATTGCGGGTCTGTAATTCAAGTATGCGGCCATTCAGAAACGCTGCTTCGGCAATATACTTTCGCTCAAGATTGGTTTTTGGCATGGCCGCGAGCTGGTAGCGTGCGCCTGATGTATCGTTTGTCTCGATGTTTGCGCGCGC
>CAZVAZ010000246.1:0-4057 GCA_964625235.1 uncultured Hyphomicrobiales bacterium | reverse complement strand
TGATGTTGCCGGTAGAAGTGCGGATTTTACCGACTTATGAAGTGGTGGCCCAACTTGGCATGCTCGATACCTACTGGGGCTTGAGTATCCCGCTGATTGCTTCAGCCACCGCTACCTTCATGTTCCGGCAGACGTTTTTAACCATCCCTGATGAGTTACTGGAGGCAGCACGCATTGACGGGGCGGGACCGATGCGGTTTTTCTTCGATATCCTGTTACCCATGTCGCGCACCAATATTGCCGCCCTGTTTGTCATCCTGTTTATCTACGGCTGGAACCAGTACCTGTGGCCACTGTTAATCACCACGGACCAGAGCATGTATACGGTGGTGATGGGGATTAAGGAAATGCTGGAAGATGCCGAGCAGACCCCGGCGTGGCACATCATCATGATGACCTCGCTGCTGGCCATGCTGCCGCCGGTGATGGTGGTGATCTTTATGCAAAACCTGTTTGTCAAAGGCCTGACGGATACGGAAAAGTAAAAGTGTCGGATACGGAAAAGTAAAAATGACGGATACGGGAAAATAACCATGGGTAACGTTTCTATCCAAAATATCAAAAAAAGCTACGGCAAGGTCGAAGTGCTGCATGGCATCAACATCGACATTGCCGATGGCGAGTTTGTGGTGATTGTCGGGCCATCGGGCTGTGGCAAATCAACCCTGTTGCGCATGGTGGCGGGCCTGGAAGCAATCACAAGCGGTGATATTTCAATTGACGACCGCATTGTCAATGAGGTCGAACCCAAGGACCGCAATATTGCCATGGTGTTTCAGAACTATGCGCTGTACCCGCATATGAGCGTGTTTGACAACATGGCCTATGGGTTAAAACTGCAAAAAATAGCCAAAGCTGAAATCAGACGCCGCGTCGAAGAAGTTGCCAAAACCCTGCAACTGGAAGAATTTCTCAAGCGCAAACCGCGACAGCTGTCAGGCGGACAACGCCAGCGCGTTGCCATGGGCCGGGCGATTGTGCGCGAGCCTTCGGTCTTTCTGTTTGACGAACCACTATCCAATCTTGATGCTAAACTGCGGGTGCAAATGCGTCTCGAAATCAAAAAGCTGCAACGCCGCCTTGGCGTTACTTCTCTTTACGTTACCCACGATCAGATTGAAGCGATGACCATGGCCGATCGCCTGATAGTGCTCAATGACGGCATTGCCGAACAGATCGGCACACCGATAGAACTCTACGATAATCCCGCCAGTCAGTTTGTCGGTGGTTTTATTGGCTCACCGTCGATGAACTTTATTGCCGTTGAGTTGAAAGACGAGACCATTCATATCGGTAACACGACAATTCCCTGTCCCGACCACCTTCTCCATACAGGCCCGGCAATCCTCGGTGTTCGCCCCGAACATTTCAAACTTCCCGATTCCGGGTTTAGAGAAATCAACCTGAATGTGGATGTGGTGGAAAAACTTGGTGCAGACACCTTGGCGCACGGCAAAATTTCGGGCTGTGCGGAAGATGTTGTGATTAAATTACCGGGCAATGTGGACATCGAAAATCAAAGCGCCATGCGCATTGCCGTTGACTTGTCAAAGCTTTTGCTTTTCGATCCTCAGACAGGAAAACGCATAGGTCAGAATTAAGGCCATACTCCAGGGAGACAGATAAAATGTCGGTATCTCAGCTTTCTCAATCTCAAGGCAGTAATCTGGATTTCTATGAAGAACGCGTCGATCTCGCCTGTGCCTTTCGCTGGGCTGTGCGCCATAACTGGCATGAGGCGGTGGCCAATCACTTTTCGCTGTGTGTCAATGATGATGGCAGTCGCTTTTTAATCAATCCGTACCTCAAGCATTTCTCTTTGATCAAGGCCAGTGACCTGTTGTTGCTGGATGCCAATGACCCTGAAACCATGGACAGGCCTGATGCCCCTGAGGCAACAGCGTGGGGGTTGCATGGTGCCGTTCATCGCAATTGCCGCCATGCGCGCTGTGCCCTGCACGTTCATTCAAAATATGCCACCATACTCGCCAGCCTTGCCGACAGCTCCCTGCCGGCGATTGATCAAAACACGGCAATGTTTCACAACCGTGTCGCCATCGACGAAAATTATGGCGGCCTGGCGCTGGATGATGAAGCCGAGCGCGCCTGTGAAATGCTGGATGATCCCAAATGTAAAGTTCTGATTATGGGCAATCATGGCGTTATGGTCATCGGCGATAGTGTTGCCGATACGTTCAACCGGCTGTATTTTTTCGAACGCGCTGCCGAAACCCTGATCTGCGCCTATATGACCGGTCGCGAGTTGAGATATCTGTCTGATGAAATTGCTGAAAAAACCGCGTCCCAGGTTGATCGTGGCTCTGATTTTGCCGCCCGTCATTTCGACAATCTCAAACAGATACTTGATGCAGAAGACTCTGATTACCGTAAATAACTACAAATGTCGGCGACAGGCCTCACCGTGCCGCATTTCCGTTTGACTTGGGCACTCGTGCACACCTATGGTCATATGTATCGACGGTGCCCCTTGAGGGGATGAAAAAGACTTTGGTGCGATTGACCCAAACAGGGGATCAAGCCCAAAGCTGTCAGAGCAAATTGACCTGTTCAGGCAGGTTTTCCGCGCTCTATTTCTTCCCCTCGCGCATCTGTTAAAATATGTTGAGATGGGGAAAGACATGCAATCTATTATTTTAAATCACAAGGCATATGCAGCTACGCTGGCTTTCAGCGCGCTGGCTTCGCCGGCTTTTGCGGCTGCCGACGGCGCTAGTGATGTCGGTGTCAATAATATTTTCAATTATATCCTGGGTGCCGGCAGCCTTGTTGTTGTCGGCATCGGCATGTGGATCCTGTACGTCAATATGAAACGCAAACCCAGGGACGATTGATATTCTCTGGCTGTTTCCTGTTCCAAAACCCGAAAGATCAATATGACGAGAAAAATAGGCATTATGGTCTGTGGCCATGGCTCGCGTGACGCAGATGCTGTACGCGAATTTGCGCAAGTGGGCGAAGGCCTGAAAAAGCTGTTGCCGCAATATCCGGTGGACTACGGCTACCTTGAGTTTGCCACGCCCATAATCCGCACCGGGCTGGATAATCTGCGTAGCTCCGGTGTCAACCGTATTCTTGCCGTTCCCGGCATGTTGTTTGCCGCCGGGCACGCCAAAAACGATATCCCCTCGGTGCTCAACACCTATGCCGCCAACCATCCCGATGTCACAATAGAATATGGCCGTGAACTGGGCATTGATCTGCGCATGATCAAAGTCGCCAGTGAGCGCATTCAACAAGCTATTGACGCCTGCGACACTGAGGTGCCCCTGACCGAAACCCTGCTCATGGTTGTGGGCCGCGGGGCGTCTGATCCCGATGCCAATTCCAACGCCGCCAAAGTCATGCGCATGTTATGGGAAGGTATGGGATTTGGCTGGGGCGAGACGTGTTATTCCGGTGTTACTTTTCCACTCGTTGCCCCTGGCCTCGAACATGCAGCCAAACTTGGTTACAAGCGCATTATTGTTTTCCCGTATTTCCTTTTTACCGGCATTTTGGTGCAGCGGATTTATGACTACACCGACAAGGTTGCAGCCCGCCACCCGGAGATTGAGTTTGTCAAGGCAGGCTATCTTAACGATCACCCCCTGGTGCTGGATGTGTTCAAAAACCGGGTCGAGGAAATTCTTACCGGCGACAACAACATGAACTGTCAGATGTGCAAATACCGCACACAAGTTTTGGGGTTTGAAGCTGAAGTGGGCTTGCCCCAGGAAAGCCATCACCATCATGTGGAGGGTATTAATTCTGGCGATCACAGTCACGATCATTCTCATGATCATGGCCATCACCACCACCCATACCCTCATGCGGACCATCCCCTGGGGCCAAGAACCATGACAGAAGACTAGGGAATATTTTCAATGTCCCTGCCGTATCTAAAAGATCCCGAAGCCATTTATGCCGCATCGTTTCAGACAATCGGTGATGAAGCCGATTTTTCGTTGCTGCCTGAAAATCTGGTGTCAGTGGCAACACGCCTGATTCACGCCTGCGGTATGATTGATGTCATTGATGACCTCAGCTATTCGGCCAC
>CAZVAZ010000245.1:0-4062 GCA_964625235.1 uncultured Hyphomicrobiales bacterium | reverse complement strand
GCCGCTGTCAGGCGGGCTGCTGCTGTTTTGATATCACGGGTTTGAGCGGGAGTGGTAGCATTAGTTAGTCTGGCAAGGCGTTCCTGCAACCCCATACCGTATAAAAACTGCGCCTGGGTCAGGGGTCCGAAAACTTTTGCGCCCGCCTGTGTGGCGCAATGAGCGAGGTTTGAAAAGTTGACATGGGCGGTGAGGTCCTGTTCGCCGGGGCTTTGTAGAACATCAGCAAACTTGTGGTTCGACACTGCCTGCAAAGTTTCTCCAACGGCGGGATTGAGATATCCGTAATCGATGATCAATGCTGCCCCGCCGCACTCCTGGATGCGCTCGCTCAGGGATTTTGTGATCGCCTGAGCGGGTTGGCAGACCTCGACGAGGCTGTTGAGTGGTGCGTCTTTTAGTTGCGCAGGTATTCCTGTTTCTTCGGTTACATGAGGAGAAGCTGTAAATTCAAACTGCTGGTTTGAATTGACTGTAACCAGTTTTTCACACCATCCAGCATTAGTCTGTATGAACTGCCGGATTGGCAGGGCATCGAAAAATTCATTGGCAATGATTATTGTGACACCTTGGGGTGCGTCTTCAATGTGCCGGTGCCATTTGATGTTGTGGCCGCTATTCTCAAGCGTTTTTTGCTGGACCGCTTGCAATTTCGGGCTCATCTCCACCAGATGGACCTGTAAGGTTTGCGTAAAGCCGGGGACGGATTTTGCTGCGCGCAAGGCATCTGCCATCAAGGTGCCGCGACCGGGGCCAAGTTCTACCAGATGCACCTGTGAAGGGCTGTCAAGTTGTAGCCACAGGGCTGCACACCACAGGCCGATGAGTTCGCCAAATATCTGACTGATTTCCGGTGCTGTGATAAAATCTCCACCAACACCGAAAGGCTCACTGGCCATGTAATAGCCAAATTCAGGATCGCCCAGGGCATCAGCCATAAATTCAGCCAGTGATATTGGGCCATCGCTCAATATGCGTTGGGTAATCCTTTGCGACAAGGACATGGGGTCAGCTCTTTTTAGTATACCAGACGACGCCAAGGCCGAGCAGGACCATCGGTACAGACAGGATCATGCCCATGGTGATGAAGCCGAAGAAATAGCCCAGCTGGGCATCGGGCATGCGGAAAAATTCAACGAAAATGCGTGACAGTCCATAACCGGCCAGAAAGACGCCCGACGCCATGCCGGGGTGATGCAGTATCTTGAATTTCTGTATCAGCAATCTGAGCACAAAAAACATCAACAGACCTTCGAGCAGAGCTTCGTAGACCTGGCTGGCATGGCGCGGGTCGGGTCCGCCACGGGGAAATATGACAGCCCAGGGCACATCGGTTACGCGACCGAACAGTTCGCCGTTGATGAAATTTGCAATGCGCCCGAAAAACAGGCCGATAGGAACAGCGGCTGCGACCAGATCCATGACGCTGAGATAATTCAGATTATTGCGCCGGCAATATATGTAGATGGCAATTATCACGCCCAGCAATCCGCCGTGAAATGACATGCCACCTTCCCAGACTTTCAGGATGTCCATGGGGTTTTCGACGTAATAGGAGAAATTGTAGAACAGTGAATAGCCTATTCTGCCGCCAAGAATGACGCCTATGGCTGTCCACAGCAGGAAATCATCGGATTGTTCAACCGTCATCGGGGCTTTTGGCGCCCAGAGGTTTTCCTGCAACAACAGGCGTTTAATATACATCCAGCCGAGCAGGAACCCGGCGATATAGGCCAGCGAATACCAGCGAATGGCAAGGGGCCCCAGTTGAATGAGGACGGGATCAATGGCGGGAAAAGGGATTGTGGAAAAGAACATATCAGCTCGTTGTTAGAGTGAAGAACAATAGCAGTAAACCAGCCAGCAATGATTTGCCAACTGTAGAAAAGCTAGTTATTCGTCGGAAAAGGCGAGAATGTGGCGATATTTCACATCTCCAGATTGATGCCTTTGGATTTTGTTTTGCGCCGGTCGAGCCAGAGTTTTGCCTGGTTAATGAGCGAAAGCTTGGGTATTTTGAAGGCTTCGAAGGGCGTTATAGCGACAAAATTGATGTAGCGGCGATAATTTTCGGTTACCGGGCGCGGAGTGACGCCATGAATGCTCTTAGCTGAATTTACAAAGGCAATAAACCGGTTTTTGCCGTAAGGCACGACACATTCCTCGGTTACATCTTCAAGGTCGGCGTAATGTCCGCCAAAGGCGTTTTTGCCGTTCTTGAAGCTATAAAGAGCAAGATCGCCCCCCGGTGTGGTATCACCTTCCGGTTTCATATAAAAAAGCCCGGCAAAAATCTCGTTTTCACTGTCCACATGGGCCGGGCGCACCGAGCTTATGCGCTGCACCGGTGTGTTGACCACAAATAGCGCATCCAGTTCGACATGAGCCTCACCGGTTGCGCCACGCACTTTTACCTGCCAGTCTTCGAACTTCGCACCAACACGATCTTCCAGTTGCGGGTGGGCCTGTCTGATTTCGTCGCCGATGGTGGCGATTATGTCGCGCCAGAAATCCTGAGAGGTATGATAGCGGAAAAACTCCCGCCAATTGTCAGAAAATTCTGGATTATCAATGATATCAAGCGCGCGTATGCGGATGGCCTGATTGCTGGCTACCTCAGGCAGGTCGTTTACGAACCGCTCAGGCAAGGGAAATTCATCCTCAAGCTGTTGATAGAGACCGCTGTCAAACGGCTGTTCAATCACCATATGAGCGAAAGGCGTGCGCCTGACGTCTTGCGGGCCGGTGTTGCCCAGAATGCTTTGTGGTTTTGGCAAAGTTCCCGGCACCCGTAGGCTCCTTTTAGTCGGCAAAATCAAAAATCAGTCTATCAGTTACGCTCAAGAAAGTGATTATGCAATGGTTTTACCAAATTTCCAATTATTCTTAAGCGTGAACCAATTGAAATCTTGTGAATAAATTGCCATAATAAGGTCCAGTATAGTTGCGGAAAAAATTTGGCTCCTCCGCCCCTCTGTGCCCCAATGAAAGTTGTAATGATTATGTCCCAGACCAGCAGCCGGTTTTTTGACGAATTTGCCAAGCTGATGACCAATGCCGCAGGTGCGGCTCAAGGCGTGCGCCAGGAGGTTGATACCTTGTTCAAGGTCCAGGCTGAGCGTGTGTTGCGCGAAATTGATGTGGTTCCCCGCGAAGAATTTGATGCCTTTCGTGAAATGGCGGTCAAGGCGCGCATGCAGAATGAAGTTTTGGAAAAGCGTATTGCTGATCTGGAGAGTGCCTTGGCTAAATTGGTGCCAGCAAACAAAGTAAAAACGCCGGTCAGAAAAACATCCAAGCCCAAGACTGTGAAGAATAAGGCGGCGAAGAAGAAGTAAAACATTTCTTCCACCATTTTTCCCCAGTCATTTGGTTCTCTCATGTTGATCATGGCTTGCGATTCAATCGAGCATTAGGCACCTTTGATTTTTAATTCCTGCGCCCGCATATAGCGGCGATTTATGGAACTGCGGAGTTTACCTGTTGTGGGTGATCAATCCGGTCAGCGGAGTATTAATTCATGGCTTCATCGCAATATATCTGTGACAGCGACCCGAACCCGGTCGAACTGGTAGAACAGCTTGCCGCATCGCAGGACTGGTCATTTGACCGCATTGGTGACGATGAGATAACGCTGAGTATTGCCGGCAGCTGGTCGGATTATACCCTGTCTTTCAACTGGCGTGATGATTTTGAAGATTTGCATCTGGCGTGTGCCTTTGATTTCAAAATACCGCCAAACCGGCGCAATGAAGTGTGTCAGCTTGTCACCCGTGTTAACGCGCAATTATGGCAGGGGCATTTTGATGTATGGGCGGAAGATGGCGGCCTGCTTTACCGCCATGGCCTCCTTCTGAGTGGTGGTGCTGTTGCCAACACAGCCCAATGCGAGGCGATGCTATCAATGGCACTGGAAGCTTGTGAGCGCTTTTTTCCGGCCTTTCAATATGTCATCTGGGCTGGAAAGACCGCTGAGGAAGCCCTGACAGCGGCACTGCTGGAGACAAATGGGTCAGCATAGATGGACGTCGATTTTGACGGAAAACTGCTGGTGGTTGGTGC
>CAZVAZ010000244.1:0-4064 GCA_964625235.1 uncultured Hyphomicrobiales bacterium | reverse complement strand
GCGCTGGTTGCCAACAAGAATCACGTCACTTGCCTTTGGTTACAGGTGCAAATGACGTGTCGTGCTCAGTCTCCAGCCCCAGAGCTTCAACTAGATCACGGCGGATACGGAAACATTCTGCGTAAGCTTCACGCAGCTGCATTTCTTCATCAGGGCAGAGCATCAGGCGACCTTCCTCACGCGCAACAATCTGGCTCATCAAATAGGTCGCAATGCCGGAATGCGCCAATCGCCGCAAGGCAGAAGCAATTGCCTTATCCCGCTTTGTGGGTTGCCGTGAATGCCGCTTGCGTTTGGACTTTGAGCCATCAAACAGTTTGCCCAGAACATAAGCATTGAGCGACATGCGGGCAGCATCACGCTCCAATTGCTCGCGCTGGTCTTTGGACAGACGGACAGACAGCGGGGCCATGCGCTTTTTCCTGGGCTGTTTTATCCGCGTGACAGAATTGAAGTCGGTTTCTAATTCAGGAATTGAAATGGCAGTTTGAGAAGTCATAGCGATAACTCCTCAAAATCAATCTCAGCCTTTTGAAGTTGGTGATCCCAATCCTCAAAAACCTCGAAAAGCGCGTTCGAGGTTTCTCTGTCGAGCTGCACCAGTTTTGATCTCACGGCATTCGCTTCGCTCAAGCCTGCGATGGTGCGGGCTGACCGCCCGGCGACCGCTTGGCCGCTTTGGCGCGCCGCGTTCGAGATTGTTCTTCTATAACGCACCGATAAAAACAATAACTTAAGTTAAATCACCACTCCTATCAGTCCCTTCTTTGCCCCTCATTTGAGACAATTGGGAAATATGGGGATACAGACGGAAACACTTTGGATTCAGAGCTGCCCAGCTTTGCGATGAGATATTTGTGAAACAGGTTAACCTGGGGTTTTGATAATCTGGAATGCCGGCACAATAACGTCACGGGAATTGGTGAGACTTTCCATTCGGGCAAAACCTGAGACAGGCGCCCGGACAGAATGTCATCATTAACAACAAAACGGGCCAGCAAGCAAAAACCCAATCCGTTATTCGCCGCACCATGGGCCATTTCAATAGAGTTTACCGATAATACCGGATCAGTAATATAATGATCATGGGTTTTGTTGCCATTGATAAAGTGCCATTTCGGCTTTTCCTGCTCACGTAAAATGCACGGCATAGAGAGTAGATCACGAGGGTGTTTCGGCATGTCATGAACACCAGGAAAATCACGTCCTGCACACAAAACCCTTTGCAATGGCTGTAGCGATGTCGACATCAGATTATCTGACTGGACCGGGCCAATGCGAATACCCAAATCAACATCTTCGGCAACAAAGTCCACCGTACGGTCACTGCCGATGAGCACCAGTTTTATATCAGGGTATTCGACAAGAAACTCCTGTACAATTGGCACGATAAGACAGGTCAGGTAGATATTTGAACCTGACAGTATGATCTTGCCAGCCGGACGGGTCATAACATCATATTTGGGGTATAATTCCGATACGGTCTTAATTGTCGCATCAACTGCGTGGCAGCAAACCTTGAATACCCGCTCCCCGGCTGGCGTCAGATGCATCGTCCGGGTGGTTCTGTTTACCAGCCTTAAATCCAACAGAGCTTCGAAATCAGAAAGTTTTTGCGAGATATTTGACTTGGTTGTTTTGAGTTCCTGGGCCGCCAGGGTAATCGAATTGCTGCGGACCACCGTTACAAAGGCTTCAGCGAGTGCGAAAAATCTATTGTTCATATTTTTGAACAATAGTTTAAAAATTATCTCTTTTCAAGAACACTAAACAATTGATACTGCTAGCCCTTGAATAAAAATGTTCAGGGTTCAGGTGAAAAAAATGCGTAAAATACAAATATTTATTAGGTTGGCCCTACTGCCGGTGCTGCTGGTTTTTGCAAGTTCGATACCAGATACAGTGAGGGCGCAAAACAATGAGGGGAAGCCGGTGATTTTGGAAATTTTGACATGGCAGGCTAGATCGTCGAGCGTATCTGACGATCAGATGATTACCGCCGTACAGGGGTTGGTCAAGGACTTGAAAACTCTGAAAGGGTTTCAGAACCAGACGCTATACAAAGATAGCGATGGAACGTGGATTGATATTTATTATTGGGACAGTGAACATGATGCGCACGCATCCAACGATGCCATGGCAGACAAGGCATCGCTGGCCAGATTGATCGAGCTGATTAAGCCCGGCAGCATTACGATCAAGGTCATGACAGCGTTGCAGTCATCTGGAAAATTACCTACTGAGTGACTTCAGGCGCTCATCTAAAACCGGGAATTGGTAACAATCATTGCTGTAAATGTGACCTGTGATGGCCATGCCGCCTTGCGGTGCCGACTCAAAGGTCATTTTCACGAAGTATTTAAACCCGCTTGCTCCGGTAATGGTGGTTTTAATTGTCACTTCGTCGGCCTCATCTCCAGCCTCAGGCAATAGTGGAACCAGTGCCAGCATCTCCGCCATCAGGCATTCTTCCGCCTCTTGGCGATCAATGTCGATAAGGTCAGGTGTTTTCTGCGCATCAAGCAGGCCAAAAATTTCCAGTGCCACATCGCCAATCATACCTTTTGAGGTAAATTCGCCATCACATCATATTCACTTGTGCAGGCTTTGGCATGGCACCTTGTGAGGATGAAGTCGATGGTTGCCGACATTTCCCCGGCACTGACAAATCTATGGTCGGAAAAACGCATCGTCATTTTTTCAAATCTCATCCCTGCGAAATGAACCTTGTAGCAGATGGAGCCAGATCATAGACACGTATATCAGGATTGATACGACATAAAATCCGCTCAACCCGGCAACAGAAAATTCAATTGCACGAAGACGGGTTTTTGCTGAATATTTCCGCAAAACTGTGATGGAGCGACGATGATGGAGCGAACCGGCGGACATATTCTGATCAAGGCACTTGAGATCAACGGCACCAGAGCTATCTTCGGCGTTCCCGGTGAAAGCTATCTGGCCGCACTTGATGCCCTTTATGACACCAGCGGCACCATGAGATATGTGACAGCACGCCAGGAGGGCGGGGCCGCCTTCATGGCGGCTGCCTATTCCGATGCCACCGGTGACCCCGGCGTCTGTTTTGTCACCCGCGGCCCCGGCGTATCAAACGCCATGATCGGCATACATACAGCTCAGCAGGGTTCAACCCCGCTAATCCTGCTCATCGGGCAAATACACTCCGGCCACCGCGACCGCGAGGCCTTTCAGGAGATGGATTACCGCCGCACTCTGGGGCCTATCGTCAAGTGGGTAGCCGAAATAGATGATGCCGCGCGTATTCCTGAATACATCAACCGCGCCTTTCATGTTGCGACCTCGGGCCGCCCGGGCCCGGTGGCGCTGGCACTGCCGGAAAACATGCTTTTTTCCACCAGTGATGCTGGCGATCTTCCGCCAGCAAAACCCACCCCGGCATGCCCCTCGCCTGAAGATTTGAAATCCCTCGGCACACTGTTAAAAAATGCTGAAAGACCTTTGTTGCTTCTTGGTGGCACCTGCTGGACCAAAGCCGGACACCAGGCCACCATCGACTTTGTTGAAAACCATGACATCCCGGTGGCCGTAGGCTTTCGCCGACAGGGCCTGTTTGTCCATGATCATCCAAATTTCATCGGCAATATTGGTTTTGGCGGCATGCAGGGGCCCAATGAGTATGCCAGAAATGCCGATCTGATTATTGCCCTGGGCGCCAGATTGAACGATGGGACAACCCTGAAATTCAGCCTGATAGACTCACCACAACCCCAGTGCAAACTGGTCCACATTCTGCCCGGAGCCGAGGAACTTGGAAGGCTGTATCAGGCCGACCTCCCTATTCTCGCTGATCCCAACCTGGCCGCATTGGCACTGGCGCAACTGCCCGCGACCCGGCAACACGGTGCCATGCGGCAAAGCGCCCGCAAGGCCTATGAACAAATGCGCACCCTGCCAGTCCAGGATGGCCCCGTTGATATGACCGAAGTCATGGCCGTCCTCAATGCACGACTGCCGCGCGACACAACAATGACCACCGGGGCTGGAAATGCCGCCGACTGGCCCAACATACATTATGATTACCG
>CAZVAZ010000243.1:0-4072 GCA_964625235.1 uncultured Hyphomicrobiales bacterium | reverse complement strand
GATTATGGCTGGAACAAGTTACAAGGGTGCCGAGATCAAGGATGTCGATCACTTCCTCAAAGGTGGCGGCATTGATTCAGAGCGCGAAAAAACCATCGGGCAACACATCGGCTATCGCTATGATGTTAACCTGGTGCCCGATCATGATCGCTTAACCCCCTTTCTCAAGGGCTACATGGAATTCATGGGCTGGGAAGACCTCAACTGGCTCGAAGATGTACATATGGGATACGATGATGGCAAGGCGGCGGTGTTTGACCGCAATATCAATGGCTGGGTGGCTATTCCCGAAGATATGGAACTGCCGGACAACCAGCAGGACAGGGATATGATGGCGCGCGAGTTGCTGATAAAATTCCAGATGTCACCCAATCATCCCATGGTTCAGCTCAATCAGGCCTACAGGAAGTTTTAAAGGCCGCACAATGCACTTTGTCATCTTCCAGCATATTGCCTGCGAACACCCTGGGGTGTTTCGCAGGTTTTTTGCTGACGATGGTATTGCCACCACCGCCGTGCAATTGGATGAAGGTGACAGTATTTCCGACCTTTCCAACTTCGATGCGCTTATGGTGATGGGTGGGCCGATGGATGTCTGGCAGGAGGACGAGCACCCGTGGCTGGCCGAAGAAAAAGTCGCTATTCGCCACGCGGTTGTGGATCTGAAAATGCCCTATCTGGGTTTGTGCCTCGGTCATCAATTGCTGGCAGAAGCGCTTGGGGGCGAGGTTGGTCCTTCGCGGCAGGCAGAAATTGGCATTATGGATGTGAATCTCAATGAGGCCGGTTTAAAAAGCCCGTTCCTCAAAGGTTTGAGCCAGACGCAAAAATGCCTGCAATGGCACAGTGCTGAAGTCACAAAAACACCTGATAACGTGGAAGTGCTGGCCTCAAGCCCGGCGTGCAAGGTGCAGGCGATGTCGTATGGCGCTCACGCTTTTTCCATGCAGTATCATGTGGAACTGGAAGATGACACCGTGCCAAACTGGGGTGTTATTCCAGAATATAAATCAGCGCTGGAAAAGGCCCTGGGGGCGAATGCCCTGCCAAAGTTCGAAGCTGAGGCTGGTGCCAACATGGCAGGGTTTAATGCTGCAGCTGAAGTTCTTTATAAAAACTTTCTGACTGCTACGGGTTTGAGATAGTTTTCAGCTTCCCGTCTCAACCACCGACTTTTCCCAGTTGGGAGTAAAACCGATGATGGTGGCATCACCAGGCAGGTTGGCGTTGAACATGAGGTTGTGCCAGTAGGTTGCCTGCCAGCTGTCTTCATCTGTATCAAGCAGGCGCGTGGTGCAGACCAGTTTGAAGGTCTGATTAAACTGCTCAAAAACCAGCAGGCATTGCCCGGCCTCAAGTAACTGATCACTGTGGTTTGACCGAGGAGGAAACAGGGCGGTCATTTCATCGCGAAACGAGGGGGCGTGATGATAATAGGTCGATTGTAAAAACTGCAGGCCTTTTTCCAGTACCTGCTTGGGATCGTGGGATTTTTTCACCTGAAAGCGGAAAAACGCCGTGCTTTCTGAAGGTTCACCCTGCACCAGCAATACATTCATGGCTTCAATAAGTTCGACACCACCGCCGAGCCACACAGACGCCTGCATGCCGCGCGACGGCCTGCCGCCGTCTTCACGCATGGCCATCTGGCGCAGGCGGCATTGCCATCTGAGAAACTCTTCACGCTCCATCATATTGCCTTTAAGTCTATGAGTTTATGTGTAAAAATCAGTTTAAACCTGTGCTGAAAATTGTCAATAAATGATGATGGATAGACACAACCAACATTTATATACAAGGCAAGTTGCATCTGATAGAAATCTTAGGTGCCGATGGACAGATGAGGATACCTGTTATGCAATGCTTTTTTGTTGAGTTTCGATGCGAGCTGGGCCAGGCCTATGCGGTGGCTGATGAACTGGTTGCGCGCGAAATAGTCTCCGAGGTTTATTCCACCAGCGGAAGGTTTGACCTTCTGGCCAAGTTCTATGTGGCAGAAGATGTGGACATCGGCCGTTTTGTTGCCGAGAAAATTCACTCGATTGCAGGCATTGAGCGCACCCACACTATTTTGACTTTCAAGGCGTTTTGATTATGGCTTCATTTCTATCCGGTTTGTTTGGCAAATTACGCGGCAGTGATACAGCTGCCGAAGCACCAAAGCGCAGCGACAAGGCAGAAACCTATAAGGGCTATGAAATTCACCCGCTGCCGCAAAAGGCAAGCGGTCAATGGCGTCTGGCCGGAATGATTGTCAAAGCGGGGACTGAGGATGATGAGCAGGAAGCCGAATTTGTCCGCGCCGATACATTTCCCTCGCAAGAAGAAGCTGAGACATTCTGCCTGCGTAAAGGCCGCCAGATCATCGATGAACGCGGTGACAATCTGTTTTCTGCAATGGAAGCTGGAGCGCGGCTTTAAAGTAGCGTATTTTTAGAGGCGCTCAAGCGGCGCGCAGCCTGCACTCGCGGTCGCTCGTTAGTCCAACGCTGCGCTCGTCCATGTGCTACACCGATAATTTTCCGTCTAGTTTCCCGGACGAGCGCAGCGTTGGACTAAGGCCCAAGGGGCCTGCAGGCTGCGCGCCGCTTGAGCGCTCTAAAATGTCTCAGCGAAAAGTCTTCGTTTTAGCCGGCTGGCGTCCGTTTTGGCGCAGGGATTGCCACCAGGATTTTCTGTCGCGGAACAATTGTGGTGACAGTCTGATTTCCATCGTCTGGATGATGCGGGTGACGATAAAGTTTATAGCCAGGTAGAATATTCCAGCGATGATGAATATCTCGATGGGGCTCCAGGTGGCCGAAATAATTTTTTTGGCCACGCCGGTTATTTCCAGCAAGGTAATGGTGCTGGCCAGTGAGGTTGCCTTTACCATCAGGATTATTTCGTTACCGTAACCGGGCAGGGCCTGGCGAATAGCGACGGGGAAGGTGATGCGCCTGAACAATAGCGCCTTCGACATGCCGACGGCTTTTGCTGCTTCAATCTGGCCAAAGGGAACAGATTGAATGCCGCCGCGGATGATCTCGCTGGAATAGGCGGCCGTGTTCAGGGTCAGGGACAGGATGGCGCAAAACCAGGCTTCGCGGAAAAACACCCACAGGCCGATGCTTTCAAAGAAATCCTTGAATTGACCGGAGCCGTAATAAATCAGGAATATCTGTACCAACAGCGGCGTTGAGCGGAAAATATAGACGAAAAAGTAAGCAAAGTTGGAAAATATCCAGATTTTGGATACCCGCATCAGGGATATGCCCAGAGCGAGGAAGAAGCCCAAAAACAGAGATGAAGCGGCAAGCATCAATGTTGTCGGGACAGCGGCCAGAAGTTCGGGCCAGGATTCGTTCATCAGTTCCCAATTCATCTTATGATGCCTCCCTGACACCGCGATTGGCGCGAACTTCTGCCCATGAAAAGCCGCGGTTGGAGAATGATGTTAAGATGAGATAGAGCAGGAAGGCGGCGAAATAAAACGTAAACGGCTCTTTGGTTGAGCCTGAACCAATAGAGGCCTGGCGCATGATTTCTACCAGACCAATGACGGAGATGAGCGAGGTTTCCTTCAAGGTGAGCTGCCAGACATTGCCGAGACCCGGAAGGGCGTAGCGCGCCACCTGCGGTATTAAAATCCGGTAAAATCTCTTCGATTTGGACATACCGATGGCGCGCGCTGCTTCAATCTGGCCAACGGGGACGGCGAGAACCGCCCCGCGGATTACTTCTGTGGCGTAAGCTCCGGCACTGAGGCCGATGCACAGCATGCCGGTTACGAAAATCGGCAGGTCAATAAACTCGCCATAGCCGAACAGACCTTTGGCAATGGCTCGTAACAGATTGCCGCCGCTGAAAAACACCAGATAGATTATCAGCAGTTCAGGGATGCCGCGAATGACGGTGGTGTAAATGTCGGCGATGATATGCAGGGAGGTGTGCCGCGACAGTTTCATGGCGGCAAAGCCAATGCCGAACAAAATGCCGAGAAAGTATGAAGCTGTTGCAACAGCTATGGTCATGAGTGCGCCGTAGAACAGCTCATCTCCCCAACCAGCGTCTCCCCACACCAGCAACGACA
>CAZVAZ010000242.1:0-4079 GCA_964625235.1 uncultured Hyphomicrobiales bacterium | reverse complement strand
CGACGGAAGAAATTGACGATGCCATCCGCTATGGTTTTGGTCTGCGCTGGGCACAAATGGGTATGTTTGAAACCTACAGGATTGCCGGTGGTGAAAAAGGTATGCGGCATTTCATTGCCCAGTTTGGTCCCTGTCTCAAATGGCCATGGACAAAACTGATGGATGTACCTGAACTCGATGAAGAACTTACAGATAAGATTGCCTCGCAATCCGATGAGCAATCGGGACAATATTCCATCCGAGAACTTGAGCGCATTCGCGATGACAATCTGGTGGGGATTTTGCGGGTGCTGGAAAAAAACAACTGGGGCGCGGGAAAGACCCTCAAAGACTATGAGGCAAAACTGAACGCTGAAATTGAGGAAAAGTGATATGGACTTTGCTCTTTCCACTGAACAACAGATGATTGTTGATACGGTTCGGCGTTTCGTTGAACAGGAACTTTATCCTCATGAAGCTGAAATTGAGCGCAAGGGTGCCGTGCCGCGTGAGCTTGGCAGCGAGATACAGGAAAAATGCCTGAAACTGGGATTTTATGCCGCCAACATGCCCGAAGATATTGGCGGTGGCGGGTTGAACCATCTGGATTTTACCTTGCTTGAACGCGAGCTGGGCCGGGCCAGCATGGCACTGGGGGTGTTTTTTGGCCGGCCTTCGGGCATCCTGCTGGCGTGCGAGGGAGAGCAGCGTGAACGCTATTTATTACCGGCGGTGCGCGGTGAAAAAATTGATTGTCTGGCGATGACAGAACCCGGTGCCGGGTCTGACGTGCGCGGTATGAAATGTGCGGCAAGAAAAAGCGGTGATGACTGGATTGTCAATGGCAGCAAACATTTTATCAGCCATGGAAATATTGCCGATTTCGCCATTGTTTTTGTTGCTACCGGTGAAGAACAATCATCACAGGGCAAGAAGAAAAAGATTACCTGTTTTCTGGTGGACCGTGACACACCGGGTTTTGACGTGCGGCCGGGGTATAATTCTGTCAGCCACCGGGGATATCAAAACTGCATCCTGACCTTTGAAGATTGCCGCTTACCCGCAAGCCAGATACTCGGGCGGGTTCATGGCGGTTTCGACATTGCCAATGAATGGCTTTATGCCACCAGAATTTCTGTGGCAGCCGCCAGTGTCGGCCGGGCGCGCCGGGCCTTTGATTTAGCGGTGGAATATGCTGCCGAGCGCGAGCAGTTCGGCCAGAAAATCGGGAGATTTCAGGGTGTGTCCTTTAAACTCGCCGACATGATTACGCAGATTGATGCAGCTGATCTAATGACGCTTTCGGCCGCCTGGCGGCTGGACCAGTCTTTGCCTGCCAATCGCGAGATTGCCAGCGCCAAACTGTTTGCCACCGAAATGCTGAGCTTTGTCACCGATGAGGCCATCCAGATATTTGGCGGTATGGGGTTGATGGACGATTTGCCGCTCGAACGCCTGTGGCGCGATGCTCGCGTTGAGAGAATATGGGATGGCACATCGGAAATTCAGCGCCATATTATCTCGCGCGAATTATTGCGCCCGTTAGGCTGCTGATATGGCGCGTTGCCTCAAGCGCCTGCTGGAACCCAAAACGATTGCGGTAATCGGCGGCAGGGAGGCAAAAGCTGTTATTGAACAGTGCACAGCACTGGGTTTTTCAGGAGAAATCTGGCCGGTACATCCATCTAACAAGCAAGTCTGCGGCTTTAAATCCTACCCGACAGTTGAAAGCCTGCCCGGTTCACCTGATGCAGCTTTTATTGGTGTTAACCGCGAGCGTACCATCCCAATTGTTGCCGCTCTCAGCGAGCGCAATGCAGGCGGGGCTATTTGTTATGCCTCAGGGTTTTTGGAAGTTGATGGGGATGGTGCCGGGCTTCAACAGGCGCTGGTTGACGCTGCCGGTGACATGCCCGTTATCGGTCCCAATTGTTATGGTATTTTGAATTATGCCAGTGGTGTGGCTCTATGGCCGGACCAGCATGGTGGCAGAAAACTGGCCAGGGGCGAAGCCGGTGTTGCCATTATTACCCAATCGTCAAACATCGCCATCAACATGACCATGCAGAAAAGAGGTCTGCCGGTAGCTTACGTTTTAACCGTAGGCAATCAGGCCCAGACGGGCCTGTCGGAAATTGCCAATGCACTTCTGGATGATGAACGCGTAACAGCGCTGGGGCTGCATATTGAAGGTTTTGACAGTATCGCCGGATTTGAAGCGGTTGCCGCCAGAGCGAGGGTTTTAAACAAACCTATTGTCGCCCTGAAAATCGGTCGCAGTGAAAAGGCGCGACAGTCGGCTTATACGCATACGGCTTCAATGGCAGGATCGGATATTGCCGCGGGTGCTTTTTTAAAAAGAATAGGAATTGCCCGGGTTAAATCAATTCCGTCATTTCTGGAAACCTTAAAGCTGTTGCATGTGGGGGGGGCTCTTAGCGGTGCGGCGATTTCTTCAATGAGTTGTTCGGGCGGTGAAGCCAGCCTGATGGCGGATGCCTGTATCGGGCGAACCGTGTTTTTCCCGCCCCTGCCTGAAGCGCAAAAACAACCGCTGCGCGAAGTGCTGGGTGAGAGGGTGACGGTCGATAACCCGCTTGATTACCATACCTATATCTGGGCGGATGCAGAAGCGATGACGACGGCATTTAAGGGGATGCTAAGTGCCGGGTTTGATCTCAATTGCCTGGTTCTGGATTTTCCGCGCAATGACAGATGCAAGACTGACAGCTGGTGGATTACCATCGATGCATTGGAAGCTGCAGCGGACGAGACCGGTGGGCGGTGTGCTGTCATTGCGTCTTTGCCGGAAAATATTTCAGAACAACAGGCGAATGACCTGATGGGTCGTAAAATTGTGCCCCTGTGCGGAATTGACGAAGCTCTCGATGCGATTGAGGCAGCAGCTGCTATCGGGCAGGCCTGGGCTCGGCCACAGTCGGCACCTGTTTTAACAGCAACACTGGCAAGCACCTGTACAGCCATCTTTCCAGATGAAGCCGAGGCAAAGGAGTTATTCGCGCGTCATAATATTTCAATTCCGCGTGGACAAAAATGCAGCGATCCTGGCAAGGCTGGAGATATTGCAAAGGCCATTGGTTTTCCGGTTGCCATTAAGATGTCCGGGGTTGCCCATAAAACCGAGCACAATGGGGTGCGCTTGAATATATGCGATGAAGCCGGGGCGGTGGAGGTTGCAGCAAGCCTGATGAAATCGGGTAAAGAGGTGTATGTTGAGGCCATGATTGGCCATGGTGTGTTTGAGGTGCTGGTCGGCATTGTGCGTGATGAGCAGTTCGGGTTGGTGATGACGATTGCCACGGGCGGAACGCTGGTGGAAATCTGGGCAGACGGTCAGACATTGTTGTTGCCGACAAATGCGCAAGAGATTGAGCAGGCATTGAGGAAATTAAAAGGGGCTGTGTATTTTGATGGTTTTCGCGGATGCGAAAAGGCTGATCTGGCAGCAGCTGTTATGGAAATTGAAGCAATACAGAAGTTTGCGGTTGCGCATGGCGAAAATCTGTGTGAGCTGGAAATCAATCCGTTGATTGTGTGTGAGCAAGGACATGGTGCTGTGGCCGCTGATGCGTTGCTGGTATTTGGGAGAGAAGCTGATGGGTGAGATTATAACGATACGAAAAGACGGCGGTGTTTTTGAGGTAACGCTGGACCGGCCCAAGGCCAATGCGATTGACCTCGAAACCAGCCGCATCATGGGTGAGACTTTCAAGGAGTTTCGCGATGATGCTGATATGCGGGTGGCTATTGTCAAGACCGCCGGGGAAAGATTTTTTTCTGCCGGGTGGGATTTGAAGGCGGCTGCTGATGGTGACGCGGTTGATGGTGATTATGGTGTCGGTGGGTTTGCCGGGTTGCAGGAATTGCGCGATCTCAACAAACCGGTGCTGGCAGCTGTGAGCGGTATGGCGGTGGGTGGCGGGTTTGAACTGGCGCTGTCGTGTGATCTGATTTATGCCGCCACACATTCAACCTTTGCCCTGCCGGAAATCAAGGCAGGCACGCTGGCAGATGCAGCAACGCTGAAACTGCCCCGGCGCATTCCTTATCATGTGGCGATGGAAATGTTGTTTACCGGG
>CAZVAZ010000241.1:0-4113 GCA_964625235.1 uncultured Hyphomicrobiales bacterium | reverse complement strand
GCATTCAGGGCCAATAGATTGGTTTGTTCAGCGATATCGGTAATCATCGAGACCACCAGGCCGATTTTTTCGGACGCTTCGGAAAGGCTGCTGATATCCTGACTGGTCTTGTCCACCTCTTTAACCGCATTCAGGGTAATTTCGGCTGACTGGGTGACCTGCTGGGTGATTTCACCGATTGACTGGGTCATCTCTTCGGTGGATGCAGCCACTGAATTGACATTTTCAGAAGCACGTGTGGCTTCCTGCTCAACGGTCTGCGCCTGTTCATTGGCAGATTTTGTCAGGTTTTCCATTGTTTGCGCTGAAGTTTCCAGTTCAACGGCTGACGCTTCAACGGTTTTGAGAGCTGCGGTCATTTTTTCATCAAATTGACCGACAATTTTCTTGAACCCGCCAACGCGTTCCTCCATGCCATCCATGGCACTATTGGCAATGCCGGCAGCCTCACCAAACGCCCCGTTCATGCCGCGCAGGGAGATGCGGCGGAAATATTTGTTTTCAGACACATATTCCAATGAAGCACGGGTTTCACGAATGTAGGCATCAGAACGGTCAATCAACCGGTTTATGGCATGACATAATTCAGCGGCCTCACCTTTTTCGGTAATATCGATGATACGAGCTTCAAAATCGCCATTGGCGACGGCTTCACAGACTTTAAGAGCCCTGGTAATTGTTGCTTTTTGTGAATTAAAAAACATTGAATGCGACTTTCTTTAATTTGAATTTCTGTGCTTTAAAGAGCGGCGATAAACTCGTCGTATTCCATGTTTTGTTCTTTCAGCATGTTGCGTAACATATTCACGCCTGCTTCCAGACCGGTTTTACGGTTGGTGTGTTTGTTTTCTTCTGCCAGCAGCTGGTCGTAGAGTGGTTTGATTTTTGCATCGATGATTGTGCGCTCGGGAACACGGCGGGTGGAGTGATAGCCGATTATTGAACCGGTAGCACTGCGGCTTGGGGTTACATGCGCGACAACCCAGTAATGATCACCGTTCTTGCATCTGTTTATGACATAAGCAAAAATTTCGCGGCCATTTTGAATGTGCTCCCAAAGAAGGGCGAAAACAGATCGCGGCATGTGGGGGTGGCGTATCATGTTGTGGGCCTGACCCTTGCATTCCTGTTCGGAATAACCGGCAATTCGCAGGAATACGTCGTTGGTATACGTCAGGTGTCCTTTGAGGTCGGTTTTGCTGACAATCAGTTCGTCCTCCTCAAAATACTGCTCAACCCCGGTAACAGAAGTTTCATGTGCCATAGTCGTCTTTCCCTATTTTTCGCAATTCGTTCAGCCTGCCGACCGATTTATGTTCATTGATGCAAATCGCTGTGCCCATCAACATATTCACGGAAACATTTTTGTTCGAAATTGATTAACAAAGATTAAAAGTTGTAAAAAATATAAAGAGAACCCTAGGTGGTGCCTCGTATTTTGGAATATCCGGTTGCAATTAGACGACTATCTGTTGCTATGCGATGAAAAACCTCAATCGAAATTAAACCTGGAAGAGGAGAGCTTTCAAAGAGTGGCAATGAACCTGTCATACTCCATATTCTGCTTCTGCAAAAAACCGCGCATAAGTTCCGTACCTGTTTCCATGCCGGTTTTGCTATTGGTGTGTTTGTTTTCCTCACTCAGCAATAGATCGTAAAGGGGTATAATTTTTTCATCAAGGATGGAGCGTTCCGGTACCCGGCGGGTGGAATGATAGCCGATAATTTCTCCCGAACGGTTCCGGCTGGCACTCACATGGGCGATGACCCAGTAATGGTCGCCATTCCTGCAGCGGTTGATTACATAGGCAAAGACTTCACTTCCCTGCTGGATGGTCTGCCACAGCAGGGCAAAGACACACCGCGGCATTTGGGGGTGACGTATTAAGTTGTGAGGCTGGCCTTTAAGTTCGCGTGCACTATAACCGGAAATTCGCAGGAAAACGTCATTGGTGTAGGTCAGGCGCCCTTTGAGGTCTGTTTTGGAGACGATAAGCTCGTCTTCTTCGAAAAATTGCTCAACTCCGGTGACAAAAGTCTCAACCGCCATGATGGGTACATCCTCTGCTTTACATTTTCATAAAACTGCAGGCCGAATTTCCGGTCTGCGGTAACGAATAGCAGTGTGCCCCAACACGCTGGTGAAGCGGAGGTTGAGCAAAAAAGATTAACAATATATTATTAAGCGAGTAAATTAAAAACTTAGCTCTAAGGTTGTGGTCGGGTAAAGACCCATGAAAACTCTTCTGACAGATCTTCGCGGTATGTATAGCCGCCGGATTTGAATGACTTCAGGTCATTGGAGTTATGCAGCCGGTTGACAATTATAAAACGCGCCATCATGCCGCGCGCCTGTTTGGCAAACAGGCCGATGACGCGGGCCTGGTTATCTTTTACTTCTTTGAAGACCGGGGTGATTACCGGAACCGTCAGATTTTTTGGTTTAACTGCCTTGAAATATTCGTTTGAGGCACAATTGATTACGCAAGTGTGGCTCTGGGCTGCAACAATACTGTTGATTTCGTCGCTCAAAGTATCGCCCCAGAATTCGTACAGGTTTGCTGCGCGTGGCGGTTGAAACTTCGCTCCCATTTCCAGCCGGTAGGGCTGTATCAGATCGAGAGGCCGCAGCAAACCGTAGAGCCCGGACAGTATGCGCAAGTGATCCTGGGCGAAAATCAAATCTTCCTCGCTCAGGGTTTTGGCATCGAGGCCAACATAAGTATCACCATTGAATACCAGAGCGGCCTGTTTGGCATTGGCAAGCGTAAACGGGGTTTTGAAAGCCTGATAGCGTTGATAATTCAACTCGGCAAGTGTATCGCTGAGCTTCATGGTTTGTGCCAGTGCGGCTCTGCTCAGATCGCGCGCGCGGGCAACCAGTTTTTCCGCCCGGTCGAGGAAATCGGGCTGGGTGTGGGTATCGATAGACGGGTCGGTTTCAAAATCCAGTTTTTTGGCGGGAGAAATCAGCGCGAGCATGGGCCATCCGTTCTGTGATGTTCTGGTTGTTTTTCAGGCTTGAAAATAGTCGCTTTGGTGTGATGCTACAATGACAATATTGCCTGAGTTGGCAAGTTTTCAATTTTTGGCGTATAATAAAACAAGAATCATAAAAACATCCCCGGCCTCCATGCCCACCTTGCCGCCCACAGACCTGTTCACCAAAATTACGGCGCGATTTGTCAATAGAATTGCCTGGTGGGCGAAGCTGTCGGGAAATGTTCGCGGCAGTATCTGGGCTTTGCTATCCGCCGGCGTTGCCATCATTCAGATCACCCTGGTCAAAATGCTTGGCGAGACACTTCACCTCACCGAGATCATATTTTTCCGGCAATTGTTTATACTGGCCGTGGTTTTTCCGGTTATGGTGCGCAATTTTCCCGAGGCCTTTAAAACCAGATATTACGGGCTTCATGCCTTGCGCATTGTGGGGGCATTGGCGGCGATGTTGCTGGGGTTTGGCGCGGTTATAAATATGCCTTTGGCGGATGCAACCACAATTGCATTTTCCAAATCCTTCTTTGTGACGATATTTGCCATTTTCTTCCTCGGTGAAAGTGTTGGTCACCGACGCTGGTTTGCCGTTGGTGTTGGGTTTATCGGGGTGATGATTGTTATGCAGCCCGGTGGCGAAGGGGCCTCATTTGGCATTTACGGCCTGATGGCTCTGGGCGGGGCGGCAGGCGCTGCCATGGTGATGGTGATTATCCGCAAGATTTCGCAGAGTGATTCAACCATTACAATCCTGGCCTATCAATCCATCGGCGTGGGCGTGGTGATGATTGCTCCGACAATATGGTATTGGCAAACACCAAATCTGTATGAGCTTGGGTTGCTGGTTGGTCTTGGCTGTATCAGTGTTCTGGTGCAGACCTTCAACATTCACGCCTACAGAGCGGGCGAAGCCAGTGCGATAGCCTCAATTGATTACACCAGGCTGATCTATGCCCTGATCATTGGCTTCCTGCTGTTTGGCGACTGGCCGGATGAAACTGTTCTCATCGGTGCTGCAATCATAATAGGGGCAGCCCTGTACACCATCCATCGCGAAGCCCGCGTTGGTCAGAAACTCACACGCATGGATGAAAACACCGGCATTTCAGGGGCGGA
>CAZVAZ010000240.1:0-4122 GCA_964625235.1 uncultured Hyphomicrobiales bacterium | reverse complement strand
CATTTATCAGCCAAAAGGCCTCAGGCTGGTGGGTTAAGCCTTGTCGGTTGAATTAGAATTGACGCCGGTCACCGCCTGGTCACTACAATGTGTAGCGGATTGAATTGAAGGCTGAACCCGCAGAGCACAAGTTAAAGGCCAGCGCCTCCTCTTCTAATCTGGAAAATATAAAATGAATCAGCTTTTTTACCAGCGCACAAAACACCTGTTTGCCCTGGTCTTCATCGTTCTGCTGACCACCGGTTTTGCCAGCCGGGAAGGTGCATTTGCGCCAAAATCCGATCTGTGGAAACGCTGGCTCGCCCATGACGAAACAAACACCCAAACAATAGACCATCAGGCCTGGGGCAGGTTGTTGCGAAAATACGTAAGAATTGATGCCAGGGGTATTGCGCGGTTTTCATATCAAACTGTTTCCAGATCAGACAAGTCTCTGCTCAATAGCTATGTCAATAATCTTGCCTCAAAACCTATCAGCAAATTCAACCGTGTTGAGCAGAAAGCCTATTGGATAAATTTCTATAACGCTCTTACGGTTAAAGTTGTTCTCGATTATTTTCCGGTAAAATCAATCCGGGATATAAACATTTCATCCGGCTTTTTTTCTGGACTTTTTTCGCGTGGACCCTGGAACAAGAAGCTTATTGCCATCGAAGGCAATAAAGTTTCTCTCAATGACATAGAGCACCGGATATTGCGTCCTATCTGGCGCGACAACCGAATACACTATGCACTCAACTGTGCGTCAATAGGCTGTCCAAACCTGCAAAAAAGCGTATTCACCAGCAAAAATGTTGAGAAAAAACTGACCGTCTCCGCCCGGCAGTTTATCAACAATTACCGCGGTGTTTCAGTTCGCGACGGCAAGGTGACAGTGTCAAAAATCTACGACTGGTTTTATGAGGATTTTGGCTCCAGCCAGAAAAGCCTCATAAAACATCTGGCGCGCTATGCCAATGCTGATTTAAAGAAAAAGCTGAGCAAAACCACCAGGATTGACGATGTACAATACGATTGGAAACTGAATAACTGACCGTGATCGGTTTAGCTGCCCCTGGCTGGTGAATGTATTTCAGAGCGATATATCTTTGCCAGAAAACCATGCGAAGCTCCGATGTAATAGAGGATGTGCAGACTTGTCCATTGCCAGATAATCTGCCATTTTCTACGGCCTTCAAACCGGCGGGACGATGTAAGAATAGCCGGGGTGTCAATGCATATAGTTGCACCGGTTTTTTCTAACCTGCGAACAAAATCATAGTCCTCCATTAGCGTTAGAGGTTGGATGCCGCCAATTTGATCGTAAATTTTCCGCTTCACGAAAATAGCAGAATCACCATAGTAAAAACCATTACGCCGCAACGTGGCATAAAATCCGTTGAGCCAAAGGGAAAATTCTGAACCGCCATCAAACTTTATCCGAAAATTGCCACCGCTGACATTTTCCGCAGAGGCTTTGCGTAACACTGTTTCCAGTGCACCGGGCCCTAACAGAGTGTCCGCGTGGAGGAATAATAAAATATCTCCAGTTGCCAGAAGGGCACCTGCACTGAGCTGCTGTCCACGGCCCTTTTGTGAGGTGATAACGATCAGGCGGGCTTCCTTCGCAATTTCGCGCGTCTGATCGATACTTCCACCATCCACGACAATCACTTCAGCATCAATATTCTGTCTTTTGATGGCATTCAATGCTGCGGGCAGATGAGCGGCTTCATTCAACGTTGGAATGATAATGGAGATTCTCATGCCTGCTCAAAAATGATCTGTTCTTCTTGGTCAAATAGCCCGGCAGCCATCAAATCGGGAAGTCTTTCGCGCCATTTTTGTTGTATCCAGCTGTTACGGCGAGAGCTGAAAAATATGGTCGGGAAAATAAGTCCCTTTGTGAGACTTTTAATAGCATCAAGCCACAAGTCGCGAACCCACACATAAATTTCCAATCGCTGTGCCTGCAACAGATGGGGTAGGGATTGTTTCAGATAAATTTTGCCGAAAGCCACATGACGGGCTTCATCGCGGGCAATTCTGGCAGCAATCTCCTTGAACAAAGGGCACGGCATCCAGTCATCCACATCATGTTGCAGCCGCAGACTTTCGCCTTCAAGGATGACGTGGAAGGCCAGGATTATGGCCTCAGGCGCGCCCGTCCACGACAAAGCCTGACGATAGCTGTTGTCCACCGCCGGGTTGATTTTTGCCAGCCCGCCAATCTTGTTGAGGTATTTCAGATAAATTTCGGAATGTCTGTCTTCGTCCAGAGCCTGTATTTCAAGAAAATCCCGGGCTGTGGCTCCATCAACGCTGTTGAGGATTTGCCGACACATGCGTGATGTGGTGATTTCACCAAAATAAAACTGGCTTATGGCAGATGCAGCCATTGATTTTGGGAGCCAAAGCGGTAGCGTTGCCCGCAGGCTCCAATCAAAATCATCACAGCTTTGATATTGCGCCGATTGGCCTTTGCTTAACAGGGACGCCAGGCTTGTTTCCACCTGTGCAGGGGGGGCAGTCGAATTCAATTTGTCGGTTGCGTTTGTATTCATCATGGGTTTTCCGTTATTTTAAAACTTCGCAACTGAGATCTGCTTGAGGTTTGGCTATCATCAGTATCTCCGGAAATGGCGACGTAGCGCAGTGCTGACAATTTAGGGGCTTTTCCAAAACTCCTCTTGAAATCCGCAACAATATTTCGGGATTCGCTACGCCAGATACCGGTTGGGCTGGCCCCGTTGCGCAGGATGATGATGGCACCGGCTTTAGGAAAATGTGGATTTGGCAGTATGGAATCTGCGGCACGTTTGCCTCCCCATACGTAAGTTATAAGATATCCTACACGGGGATATCCAAAAAGGGTTGCGATTGATCCGAATACCGAAGCTGGCCCATCATCAAACCACAGGTGAACGGCCAGAGGGCGATCATCCTTGTTGGGAATCGATTGATCAGTGGCGGGAATATTCTTGTTGAGACGCCACTGCCATTTCAATCGTGGGCTCGAACTCATAACCGGTTGGATTTCGCGATAGAAAAATGCCACGGATTTATCCGCAGTTATTTCCAGGGTATTGCCCGTAAAATGGAATTTTGTTTGCGGTTTTTTACCAACACTTATCCGTTTCCACGACGCGCTCTTCTGCAACAAAATCTGCTCGCCGGCAAAGCTGCTGCCGATTATTGACACGAAGGTGATAATCGGAAAAAACGTCATCACTAAAAAATATAAAGGCTTGCTCATTCAATCCCTCAACGGATGAAAAGATGCCTTTATAGTAGGTCAATAACAAACAGAGACTGCATCAATTGACCATCATAAAACTGTGATAAAAATAAGAGCAATATGCCTTAAAATGAACGGTTTACGCAAAAACGCACCACCTCCATCAACGCCACCTTTTGCGGGCAGGCCGGGAAAATTTCCAGCGCATCGCATGCAATTGCACCATAATGATGGGCGCGACTGATCGTATCTTCCAGCGCATTATGCTGTTTTATCAATGAAATCGCATGTTCGAGATCACCGTCTCCTTGATCTCCGTCCTCCAGGACACGCTTCCAGAATGAGCGTTCGTCTTCATTGCCGCGACGGTAGGTTAAAACCACCGGCAGGGTAATTTTACCCTCCCGGAAATCATCGCCAACAGATTTGCCCATGGCATCAGCATCGCCAGAATAATCCAGCGCATCATCTATAAGCTGAAACACCAGCCCCAGATTGCGGCCATAACTGTCCAGAGCTGAGCGTTTTTCCGGTGATTGATCGGAAATAATACCACCTACATGGGCGGCAGCGGCAAAAAGTGCCGCTGTTTTTGCTTTTATAACAGCGAGATAAGCATCTTCAGTTGTGGTGATATGCTGGGCCGCAGCCAGTTGCATCACCTCACCCTCGGCAATCACAGCAGCGGCATCCGACAAAACAGCGAGACAGTCGAGTGAGCCGGTTTCCACCATCATTTTGAAGGCCTGACCAAGCAGAAAATCACCCACCAGAACACTGGCCTCATTGCCCCATAAAATGCGCGCGGTTTTATTGCCGCGGCGCATATCGCTTTCATCAACCACATCATCATGCAGCAGGGTTGCCGTGTGCATGAATTCAACGCTTGAGGCCAGTTTGATGTG
>CAZVAZ010000239.1:0-4131 GCA_964625235.1 uncultured Hyphomicrobiales bacterium | reverse complement strand
AGTCTTTCTGGAAGACGGTATAGGAAAGATTGGAAGAGACTGACACTTTGTCAAACACTGACCAGGTGCCATCAAGGGTTAAGGGTATGCCGACGGGGTTTTTATCCAGATCAGCACCGGGGTCTTTTGGCGACAATCTGAACCGGCGGTAGGTCAGGCCGATATAACCTGCCAGTTGGCCGCGAGACAGTTTTTTCTGATACCCCAGTTCGCCGGTCAAGCTGCCGCCAAACGCATTAATTCGGGTTTTTGCCGGGCTGTTGGGCGTAAGGTCGGCTTTATAGGAAAAGCCATAAGATTTCTGCCAGAAGCGCAGTATCGGACCGTCCTGCACATAGGCGTTCTCACCGTTAATGAGGGGGATAATTACTCCGGTATACTGAGAGAAAGATCGCTGCGCGAAACCGCCGCCAGCCAAAATGAGTGTTTCCCGCGCCTGGGCTGAAGCGGTATAACTCGAAAATGTCACACCGGCAACCATCGACACATACAAAAACATATACATGAAATCACGCGCCGAATGCGCTGAGTATGGTTTTTCAGCTCCCACAATGCCCCGCCTTTACCTGTCCCGGTATCTTGAATACTTTATTTATTACTGGCAACAAAAAAAATGGGACTGCAGCCCCGATACTGGTAAAAAGGGCGTTCATAAGCCGAAAAGGGCGAATACGTTGGAAAATCAGAGCCAGCAGGATTGTATATGGCTGTTATTGGGTCCGCGCAGCGGTGATAACGCTCAATTGCGCGCTGTTGCTGCACATCTTGAGATGCCGGGTGTTGAAAAACATTTGACCTACAATCCCCTGCATATGGTGCCCAATGTGCTTAAGGGTGCATCGTTACTTTCGCTTCGCTCTGCTGCGCGGGATAAAATCAGGCCGCCGTGGCCACGGATGGTGATTGGCGTTGGCAAAAGAAGTGTCGCCATTGCGCGTTATATCAGGGAGAAATCAGGTGGCACCACCCGGTTGGTGCAACTGGGCAGGCCGCGGGCAAACCGGGATCATTTTGATCTGGTGGTAACCACGCCGCAATATGGTCTTTTGCCTGGCGCAAATGTTGTGGAGTTGCCGGTGCCGCCGTCTGGCCTGAGCATGGCAAATTCTGATAATCTGGACGAAATACAGGCACAGTTCACCGCTGGCAAGCCGCGGCCTTACGTTATTCTGGTTGCCGGGGGCAGCAACAGCACAGCGACATTTACCGCTCAGGCAGCGCAAAATCTGGCACAACTGGCTCAGCAGCGCGCAAAAGACCTTGGTGGCAGTCTGTTTGCCGTTGCCAGTCCGCGCACACCTCAATCAGTAGTCGAAACGCTGCGCCGTGAATTTAACGCAGATGCAACGTTTGTTCCCTGGAAGCCGGTTGAGAAAGGTCAATCCAACCCTTATGCGGCGTTTCTGGCGCTTGGTGATGAGATTGTCGTCACTTCAGACAGTGCATCGATGATTGCAGATGCATTGTCAGTGAATAAGCCAGTGAAGATTTTTCAACTCCCCATTGGCTGGCAGGGCCGCTTTTCGGCTGGTGTTTCTGCGGTTTTTAGCGAGCTTGATCGTCTGGCTGCAGGCTCGGGCACAATGATTCTTTTATTGGCACCGTGGCGGGGATTGAGGGCGTGCGGATTGATAAATCCGCCGCGCCAGATGGAATTGTTGATAAAGCCGCTTTTTGACAATGATCTGGCACACCCTTTTCCATCGCCGGTGGGTGAGGGGGGGCAGGTTGCAAGAACCTCCGAAAATCCTTGTATTTCTGCGGATGCCCTTAGGCGAATTACCTCATTACTTGAGGAATGACAGATGGAAAATCCAAAAGTTAAAAAAATGTTATTGCCACGTTACAAACTGTAACACCTTTTGATTTGGCAGGCCGGTAAGGGCTTGTTAAATATGAGATATAAAAAGCAGGCAATGAAGAGTTTCAATGGGTTTTTTGAACTTTCGTCGCATACGGATATTCAATGTGCACAATTTGACGGGTTCGAAAATATTGTGAGTATGCCTTTCCTGAGGTCCCAGGTGGGCATCGTGTTGAAACAGAGTTGCTAAAAAAGCATCAACCAATCTGTAGGCGGTTGATATACAGGGAATTTTGCCGAACCCGTGTTTTTTGCGCGGCATCACGGTTCAGTTGTACAGGGCAGGTGGAATTAGTAGTTTTATGAATAACCAAAATGATCTCGCGCCAACAGTTCGGGCCAACAAAAATCTTCCACACAATCTCGGGAATTTTAAGACGCTGCTGGAAGGCCTCGAATATGCCGCTCGCGGCGAGACAGGATTTAATTTTTACTCCCCACGTGGTGCGCTGCAAAATGTTGTTCCGTTTAAAGATTTGCGCGACCGTGCTGTAGAAACAGCTGCGAGACTGAATTCAATGAATTTGCAGCGCGGCGACAGAGTTGCCATCGTTGCTGTAACGTCACCTGATTTTCTGGTAACGTTTTTTGCATGTCAGTATCTTGGCCTGATACCGTGCCCGATGCCCTGCAGCATGAATATTGGCGGTAAAGAAGCCTATATTATGCGCCTGAAGGGCATGATGGACAGTGCTCAGGTTAATGTGGCATTGACCCCGGATGATGCGTTTGATGTTGTTTCCCAAGCCTGTGAACGGGCTGAAGTGGCGCAATGCCTGACTTTTAATCAGTTGAATGAACTGCCTAAATCGAAAGAGACGTTTCAGCCTTTCGGTCCCGAAGAAGTTGCCTATATTCAATATTCTTCAGGCAGCACCAGCCACCCCAAAGGGGTTTTGATTACGCAGAAATCAGTTATGTCCAATGCTGGTGGAATTTTGCGCAATGGCTTGAAGTTAACGCAGGAAGACCGGGCATTCTCGTGGTTGCCGCTGTATCATGATATGGGGCTGGTTGGTTTTTGTCTCGCACCCATGCTGGGGCAGGTTTCCGTTGATTATCTTGCGACAAGTGCCTTTGCGCGTCGGCCGTTACTGTGGCTGAAGATTATGTCGGATAATGGCTGCACAATCTCATACAGCCCTTCTTTCGGCTATGATCTGGCGTGTCGCCGGGTCAAGCAGGCTGCGGGTGATTTTGATCTTTCAAAATGGCGCGTTGCCGGAATTGGCGGGGATATGGTGCGCGCTGATGTGCTCAATGCTTTTAGTGAGACATTTGCTGCATCATCGTTTAACGCTAATGCCTTTTTACCCAGCTACGGTATGGCTGAAGCAACTCTGGCGGTAACTTTTGCTGCTCTGGACGAGCCGATTATTGTTGATCACGTTGACCGGGCTCACTGCAAAATTTCCCGCCGTGCTGTTCCTGCGGTGAAAGGAAATTCTGCTGATCCGCAGAATATTCGCTCATTTGTCGCCTGCGGCCGACCGCTGGCGGGTCATCAGGTCGAAATTCGCGGTGATACAGGAGAGATTCTGAGCGATCGCGAGATTGGTCACGTGTTTATCAAAGGCCCAAGCCTGATGGGCGGCTATTATGATAATGATGCTGCCACCTGTGAAGTTTTTCATTCCAATGGATGGATGGCGACCGGGGATATGGGGTACCAGATCGAAGAACAACTGGTTATTACCGGGCGCAGCAAGGATCTGATTTTGCACAATGGACGTAATATCTGGCCCCAGGACATTGAGTGGGCTGTTGAACGTCTGGATGGATTACGGGCGGGAGATGCAGCGGCCTTTGCGCTAGATAAAGAAGGTGGCAGTGAGCAGATTGCCGTTCTGGTGCAATGCCGGTTGGGTGATGAGGGCCAGCGCGAAGAGTTTCGCCGTTCGGTTTCCTCTGTGGTGCATCAACACTCCGGTGTTGAATGTGAAGTGGTTCTGGTTCCGCCGCGCAGTTTGCCATTTACCTCTTCAGGTAAACTTTCTCGTGCCGGTGCCAAGGCATTGCTGATATCGGGAGAAATTTTTGCCGGTGTTGCTGCCAGCCTGGTGCCAGCGGCGCGGATGCGCACAGGCTCTCTGGCTGAAGGTGCGGCAGCGGAAGCTGCAGAATAACCGTTGCTATATCGTTGGTCTTAACAGCACAATTGTGATTGTCGGCAGGTTCCGGGGTTTTTGATGACACGAGGTCTCATTGCGCTCACAGGAGCAACCGGTTTCGTTGGTCGTTACGTGGTTGAGGAACTGGTTCGCCAG
>CAZVAZ010000238.1:0-4155 GCA_964625235.1 uncultured Hyphomicrobiales bacterium | reverse complement strand
GGAAAGATCCGCCACGTAGGCATATCGAACGAAACCCCCTGGGGCACCATGAATTACCTCAAGGAAAGTGAGATAAACGCGTTGCCGCGAATACAGTCAATCCAGAATTGCTACAATCTCCTCAACCGGAGTTTCGAGACCGGATTATCGGAAATCGCGCACAGGGAAAACGTCGGTCTTTTGGCTTACTCACCTCTGGGTCAAGGCGTCTTGACCGGCAAATATCTAAACGGGTCGCTACCGAAAGGATCGCGCAAAGAATTGTTTAATCGTATCAACAGATACGAAACACCCAATGCGGAGGCGGCAATTGACGCGTATGTTAAACTTGCCAGAGACCACAATGTCGATCCCGCTCAACTGGCATTGCAATTCGTGACCACACGACCGTTTCTCACGTCAAATATCTTCGGTGCAACCACCATGGCGCAACTGAAAACCAATATAGACAGTCAAAACCTCGACCTCACGCCTGAACTGCAACAGGCGATTGAAGACATTCACCTCATCTATTCCAATCCATGCCCTTAAGGTTTAGGAGTTGAACATGGTTGCCACATTAGATAACGCTGAACGCACCGCTGCCTTAAAGCAGATACCGGACTGGAAGCTGGCCGAAGAAGGCGATGCCATATCGCGCCAGTTTAAATTCAGAAATTTTAATCAGGCCTTTGGCTTTATGACACAGGTTGCCCTGCAAGCTGAAAAAATGGACCACCACCCCGAATGGTTCAATGTCTATTCCACCCTTGATGTAAAACTGACCACCCACGATACCGGCGGGCTTACCGAACTCGACATTAAGCTGGCGAAATTTATGGACAAGGCTGCAATGAGGTTTTTTGATTAAAAACCGATGTTACTTTGGCGCCAGCCGCAAGGCGCCATCGAGGCGAATGTTTTCACCGTTGAGCATATCATTATCGATAATATGAAGCACCAGAGAGGCAAATTCCTCTGGATTTCCCAATCGTGGCGGAAAAGGAACTCCTGCCCCCAGTGCTTGTTGCACCTCTTCGGCAAGGCCATCAAACATTGGTGTATGAAACAATCCCGGCATAATACTCATAACGCGGATACCTTCACGCGCAAGATCACGTGCCATGGGAAGCGTGAGGCTCGCCACACCACCTTTGGAGGCTGCATAAGCCGTTTGCCCAACCTGTCCTTCCACAGCGGCTATTGACGATGTGTTGACAATGACGCCGCGACCACAATCAGGCGACACCACGTCAAGTTCCATCATTCCTGCAGCACACTTTGAACTCATGTGGAAACTGCCAATGAGATTAATGGTGATCACCCTGGTAAAAGCCTCAAGATCATGCGCCCATGTATCACCTGTTTCGCGTGATCTGCCTGCGGTGCGCGAACCCGTGACAATACCGGCACAATTGACCAGCAGTCGCTCCTGCCCATGGTGCCTGCGCGCAATTTCCAGCCCTTCGTCAACGCTTGCCTTAACGGTCACATCAACATTGCAGTACAGACCGCCAATTTCCTCAGCCAGCGCCTTTCCCTTGTCTTTATCAAGATCAAACAAGGCGACTTTGACGCCGTGCCGGGCGAGCGCTGTGGCTGTAGCCGCTCCCAGTCCCGAAGCACCACCGGTGACCACGGCACTTCCTAACTCATCTAAATTCATGCCAGCTCCTTGCTGAAGGCGACGGTTGCATTGAACTTCACAGTGTTTAATACCTCTTGTAGTCGATGGTTTAAACCACCAATTAGAGGTGGCACCGTATTTTACCCAAAATCAGGAGTTGGGCGATGGAGGATACAGGAAATAATAGTTTCGCATCCGATACAAACATTGAACAATATCAACTTCCTGTTGTTTACGAGGAAAACCAAAAAACCGTTAAAAAGAGTTTCTGGAGAAAATTTGGCAGAGTCGCCAGCTTAATTCCTTTCGCTCCTGAACTCCTGTCGGCCTATTATTGCTCAATCGACCCGGAAACACCGGCGCGGGTGCGGGCAATCTTACTGGCTGCCCTGGCATATTTCATCTTGCCCGCCGACCTTATCCCCGATTTCATCCTCGGCCTGGGTTTTTCCGACGATGCCACCGTTTTAACCGCTGCCATCAGCATCGTTGCCGGTCACATTTCCGATGCTCATAAATCCCGGGCCGGTTCGACAATAAATGAACTGGCCGATGATAACGCTTAGATTTTTAGAAATTATCACGTATCAGGAATAATAACTGCTTTGCCCTTGACTTCACGGTTTGCCAAAGCCTGCAACGCTTCACCTGTTTGATCAAGTGTATATTCACGGTGAATATGCGGGTTGAGCCTGCCTTCCAGCACCCACCGCATAATCTGCGCCATATTGGCCTGGTCTGCCTGTGGTGAGCGCTTGGCAAAGGCGCCCCAGAAAACACCTACAATCTGGCACCCCTTCAGCAAGGCGAGATTGAGGGGGATTTTTGGGATTTCGCCGGCGGCAAAACCAACCACCAGAAAACGCCCTTTCCAGGCGATTGCCCGTAACGCCTGTTCACTGTAATCAGCACCCACGGGATCATAAATGACATCAACCCCGGTGCCACCGGTCAACTCCTTGAGCCGGTCTTTAAGATTTTCCGTGCTGTAATTGACAAGGTCATCGGCACCGATTGATCGGCAGAATTCCAGTTTGTCATCTGAAGATGCAGCAGCAATAACCCGGGCACCCATCACCTTGCCCAGTTCAACTGCAGACTGCCCCACACCACCGGACGCTCCCAGCACGGCCAGGGTTTCACCGTCCTGCAATTCAGCCCGGTCTTTGAGGGCATGAAGGGTGGTGCCGTAGGTAACTGTCAGACCCGCAGCAATTTTAAATTCAATGCCATCAGGTATCTTCACAAGTTTTTCCGCAGCTACCGCCATTTCTTCCCGGCACCCGCCCCAGGACACGTAAGCCATAACCCGCTCACCAATCTGAAACCCTGAAACGCCCTCGCCGATTGCAAGGATTTCGCCGGCAATCTCGGCACCCGGTGAAAACGGCATGTCAGGTTTAAACTGATATTTATTTTCAATGATCAGCGTATCAAAAAAATTAAGCGCAGTAGCCTTGATCGCGACCACCACTTCACCTCTCCCGGCAACGGGCGATACTATATCTTCCACCACCAGCATGGATGGCGGTCCAAATTCCTTACATAAAACTGCGCGCACAATTTACCTCTAAAATTCGATTTCGACGATCGACGCGATCATGGTATCACTTTAAATACAATACAGCATAGGCAAACAACAAAACACAGCCTATGGATGAATAATTGATTTTCGAGGGAGAACCCGTTGAGAGGTTTTTTTGCAATTGGTGCGGAAGGCATAAGCAAGCCCATGAACCTGGGCAACCTGATGCGTTCGGCCCACGCCTTTGGTGCAAGCTTCGTATTTACAATTGATGCCCATAAAAAGCTCGACGCACCGGGTTCTGATACCTCAAATTCTCCCAGCCACATTCCATATTATCACTGGCAGACGATTGCAGATATGGTGTTGCCGCAAAACTGCAAACTGGTAGGTGTCGAGCTTCTCGACGAGGCTGTGGATTTGCCAAGTTTTCGCCACCCGCTCCAGGCCGCGTACGTTCTTGGCCCTGAACGCGGTTCACTGTCATCTCAAATGGTGCAAAAATGTGATCATATCATCAAAATACCAACGTCATTCTGCATCAATGTTGCAACCGCCGGTGCCATAATAATGTACGATCGAATAAAAACAATTGGCCGGTTTTCACAACCTCCCGTTTCCGCCAGCGGCAGGCCGGTTGAACTCAAACCCCACCTGCACGGCACCCCACCGATCAGAACATCGTCAGATTGATACAGTTTTTATCTCAATTTTTCCCCATTTAAGTCAATTTTTAGCAATACATTAACTAAATTTTGCCCCTAATAGGCTTGAGCTAAATGTTGCCTTATTGATTTGCACATATAGGCATCGGGCGGGGGCGGAATTCGTCACTTCCCAACGACAAAACAGCGCAAACAGCGACGGATTGAGAATGATTTTCATACCCAGAATACACCCTTCCTGCAGAATTATTTTAATTGCGGCCGCACTTGGTTTAACCAGTCCGGCAATAGCCAATGTCGACCCCAAACATCTGGGTGATTTCGGTGATTGGTCAGCCTATACACCCAAAACCAAAAGC
>CAZVAZ010000237.1:0-4179 GCA_964625235.1 uncultured Hyphomicrobiales bacterium | reverse complement strand
CAGCGGGCCAGATTGCCCTCATGCACCGCGAACTGGTTGAAACCCGCAACTGGCTCACCGAACAGCAATTTCTCAATGCGCTCAATTTCTGCATGTTGCTGCCCGGCCCTGAAGCCATGCAGCTTGCCACTTACGCAGGCTGGAAAATGCACGGCGAAAAAGGCGGGCTGGTTGCCGGTCTGCTGTTTGTCATTCCCGGTGCGCTGGTAATCCTGGCCCTGTCGGTAATCTATGCCATGTTCGGCACGGTGCCGCTGGTGGAAGCAGCCTTTCTGGGCATCAAAGCCGCCGTACTGGCCATTGTCCTTGAGGCCTTGTTCAAGGTCTCAAAGCGCGCCGCAAAAACCGCAAACTTCCTGTGGATTGCCGCGGCGGCTTTTATAGCCCTGTTCTTTTTCGCCATCCCCTTCCCCCTTGTCATCCTTATTGCTGCCGCCGTCGGCGCTGTGCAGTCCGGCAACAAGAAGGCGTCGGAAAACATTGACGCCTACGAGATTTCCTGGCAGCAAACCGCCAAAACATCCCTCAAGTGGCTTATCATCTGGCTCGCGCCGCTGGCAGTGCTCATTGCCATCAGCGGCCCCGATGATCTGATGGTATCCATCGGTCTGTTTTTCTCAAAACTTGCCATCGTCACCTTTGGCGGCGCATACGCGGTTTTGGCCTACATGGCCCAGCAGGCAGTGGAGAACTTCAACTGGCTGACTGCTGCTGAGATGATAGACGGTCTGGGTCTGGCTGAAACCACGCCGGGCCCGTTAATTCTGGTAACCCAGTTCGTTGGCTTCAAGGCCGGGTTGCAGGAAGGCTACGGTGCAGCCTTTGCGGCTTCCCTCATCGTTTTATGGGTAACGTTTGCGCCATGTTTTTTGTGGATATTCACCGGTGCCCCCTACATCGAAAAACTCGGGGCCATGCCAAGAATATCAGCAGCCCTTGGTGCCATCACGGCCGCCGTTGTCGGCGTTATCGCCAATCTGACAGTATGGTTCGGTCTGCATGTTTTATTTGCAAAACTTGAGCCGCAAACCATCGGCCCGGCGAGCTTCCTCTGGCCTCAATGGGCAAGCATCAATCTGACAGCCCTGGCTCTCGCCATCCTCGCCGGTGTGTTATTGCTAAAACTCCACTGGGGCCTGTTCAAAACCTTAAGCCTGTGCGGCGCACTGGGCGTGGCAGCAAAATCAATTGCTTTTTGATTGACAAAATCTCCAGCTCAATTCAGGTTTTCATTCTGACCTGATTGCATCTATGGGAGCACTGCGATGAATGAAACATACACTCCTTCGCTCGATGATGTTTTGCAGCCTGTTGCCACCGCCAAAGGCCTGCCCAACGCCCATTACATCGATATTGAAACCGCTGCAAAAGAACGCGAAAAAGTGTTTTTTGCCAATTGGGCAGCCGTTGGTTTTGGCAAGGATGTGGCTGAGCCCGGTTCGGCACGGCCGATGGAGTTTTTGGGTCTGCCGCTGCTGATTGTGCGCGATGATGACGATACCATCCGCGTGTTTCAAAACACCTGCCGCCATCGCGGTATGATCCTGATGGAACAGCCCGGCAAGGTTAAGGGCGTTATCAGATGCCCCTATCATTCCTGGTGTTATTCAAAGGCCGGTGCCTTGATTACGACGCCCCATGTGGGCGGCCCCGGCATCAATGTGGCATCCGAAATCAAGCGCGATGAACTAGGGTTGATCGAATTTAAATCTCACGTGTGGAACGACATTATATTTGTCAATATATCCGGTGATGCGCTCGCCTTTGAAGAATATGCGCACGATCTGCTGCAACGCTGGCGCGAATTTGAGCAACCGATCTTTCATGGTGGACCGGATTCCTCGTTCAAACTTGAAGTCAATTGCAACTGGAAGCTGGCGGTTGAAAACTATTGCGAAAGCTATCACCTGCCGTGGATCCACCCCGGTCTCAATTCTTATTCCCGCCTTGAAGATCACTATCACATTGTCAACCCGGACAGTTTTTCCGGACAGGGAACCACCGTTTACAATCCAAAGCTGGATGACAGCGGCCGCAGCTTTGCCAATTTCGACAATCTTGACGCCAGGTGGGACACATCGGCGGAATATATAGCGCTCTATCCCAACGTGCTGCTCGGCATTCATCGCGACCACACTTTTGCAATTTTGCTGCAACCGCTTGATCATCAAAACACGGTTGAACACATCGAAATCTATTACGCCAAGGAAAGCTCCACCACAGCTCATATGGCTGACCTGCGGCAAAAAAATGCCGACCTGTGGAAGAGCGTTTTTCTCGAAGACATTTTCGTGGTTGAAGGCATGCAGAAAGGCCGCCAGGGCATCCGCTTTGACGGCGGCAAGTTTTCCCCGGCCATGGATGAACCCACCCACTGTTTTCACCACTGGGTAGCCTCCCGGTTCACTGCGTGAGGTTTAAGGTGTGGAGGATGACCGGCAATCAATCGAGCGCAAATTGCAGGCGGCTTTCGAGCGTAACGACCTTGAATTGCTGGCAGCAATCTATACCGATGCTGCCAATGCCAGCGAGCAGCGCGGCGAATTTGACGAAGCCTGTTTCTTCCTCACCCAGGCTTATGTCTGTGCGTTGCAACAAGGTACAGACAGTGCAGCCGAGCTGCGTTTGCGCCTGATAGAATTTGGCCGTGAAAGCTAAAGCAGCCGCTTCAACAAATCTGGTGTGGGGTAGGAATCCGCCGGCAGACCCAGTTTTTTCTGCACCGCCTTGACCGCATCGCGGGTTCTCGCACCAATGATACCGTCAACCTTGCCAACATCAAGGCCACGCCTTACCAGCAATCGTTGCAGTTTTTTGGTCTGGCTTAAACTCAGACTTTTTACCTTTGCCCGGCCCCGTTTAACCTTGCCCGCCCCGGCAAAGCGGGTAGCGAGATAACCTGCCGTGATGCCATAGGTGAGGGACTTGTTCCATTGAAGATAGATATCGAAATTATCATAGCTCAAAAACGCCGGACCATTGCGCCCCATCGGCAGCAGTAAAGACGCCCGCAAACCATCTGCTTTCAAGGCGCTGCCGTTTGCCCGGGCAACACCCCATTTCGCCCATTGTGAGCGCGGAAGCTTAATTGCCAGACTGGATTGATCCCACGGCATGCTGGCAGGCACACGCACCTCCTGCAGCCACGGCTGATTGCGCTTCCAGCCCAGGCTTTTAAGATAATTTGCCGTTGAGGCCAGTACATCAGGCACGCTTTTTATCAGATCACGCCGCCCGTCGCCGTCATAATCGACGGCAAAATCAACATAATGCTGTGGTAAAAACTGGGTTTGCCCCAGCTCTCCCGCCCACGGCCCGACCATTTCCTCAATCCGTAAATCGCCGCGATCGACGATGCGCAAAGCTGCAAACAGTTGCTTGCGAAACAACTCAGGCCGACGGCAATCATACGCCATGGTCGCCAAAGACTTCAGCGTCGGCATATCGCCAATAAAGGCGCCGAAATCAGTTTCCAGTGCCCAGAAAGCCAGAATAACCGGTGCAGGCACACCATATTGTTTTTCAATACTGGCAAAAATGCGGGCGTATTTGCGCTTCATACTGGCCCCGCGCTTGAGCCGGTTATTCGACACCATGCGGCTGGAAAACTTTAAAAACGTCTGGGCAAACACACCCTGGCGGCGGTCCTTGGCAATAATAGCCGGATTGTAAGCAACCCCGGCGAGACCGCGTGCAATAGTGTCGCGCTTGATACCCTTGGCAATGGCTTCCTGTTTGAACTCCGACAGCCATTTCTGAAAACTGCCGGTATTGCGACAATCATAACCCGCCTGTGCCACGCCTGAAAACAACATTACCGCAGCAAAAGACGCTCCCGCCAATCCAAATCGTCGCATATTAGATACCAGCCCTGTTCAATGAAAAATCAGTTTAAAACCCATCCCCCGAATATGAATTAGCATGGTAAACAAAAAATAAAGGCCAGACTAAGTGTTTACAGGTGCGAAAATCCAAACATTGGCTAACCGCGCCTCATAATGGTTTTGACGCGCTTGCAATATCGCGCAGCCGTCGAGCTCAGCCGTTTGGCATAGAGGCCGCCATTATAGCGCATGATGGTGCCACAGGTATTGCCACCGGCGCGTTTATAGGCTTCGCCCAAGTATTTCATGCCCCAGTAAAGATTGGTATCGGGCTTATAAAGATTACTCATTTTAC
>CAZVAZ010000236.1:0-4199 GCA_964625235.1 uncultured Hyphomicrobiales bacterium | reverse complement strand
CTTGCTGTTTTCGTTTTCGTGTCTGCCATTATCGCGGGCCTGATTTAAGGCCCCCACGCGAAGCATGCAGTGTTTTGCAGCAGTCAAATTAAACAGCTTTAAAAATAATAAACTACCGCAAATGACCAGCACTGCAACTTTGGTTGCAGCGTCTACACCTGATCGCGCCGGAGCGGTTGCGCCATGCAATGAACGCCGCCACCGCACATGGTGATCATTGACATATCAGGTGCATGGACTTCAAAGCCCAGAGCCTTCAGTTTCTGGTTCAAATCAACACTTGCCGCCGTCGACAGGATGCGGTCATTGCCCAATGACATCACATTGCACCCCAGCGCCATGGTGTCTTTGAAACTGACCGGGACAATCTCGATTTTCTTTGATTTTAGCCAACTTAAAACATCATCGGGGACGCTATCCAGACATACGGCGGCACAGTTCTCAGCCAGCATGCACACCATGATATCGATATGCACATAAAATTCATCGATTGCAGCGTATTTGACTTCCCAACCTTCTTTTTCCATCCAGCCACCAATCTGGCGGGCGGAAACCTCTTCGCAACGCAGACCGGTATAGCCAATCAACACACAGCCCGGCGCTATCATGTTGAAATCCCCGCCTTCAAAATTCCCGGCAGACACCATGTCGTAGACCGGAATATCCTGTGACAGATAAAACCTGAGCGCGGCTGAATATTCACCGCGCCGACGCGGATTGGCCAATTGGCAGATCACCGCACCAAAAGGCGTCATAAAGCTCGAATCCCGGGCATAGATTGCATAAGGCAGCGCTTCGTCACCCGGCAAAGTGTGGACTTTGACGCCCGCACTTTCGTAAATCTCAACCATTTCCCGGTATTGCCGCACCGCATCCTGTTTGTTCCACTCGCGCCCCAGACGCTCACTGTCACGCACAACAGAGCTGAAACGGGCATTATCCATCAGGCCGAAGGTGTCAATCGGCCCCAGAAGCACATCGCGCAATACGCCGTATTCCGAGTTAATCCCCCAATCCTCCAGCACCGGTGTGCCGCCCTCCGGGTGACGCGCCCTTAGCGGCAGTACATCTGGTGAAGTATTTTTATTGTTCATTTTCGCCCCCTGTTTCCGGTGAACTGCAGCGTCCGCAAACATGGTGACGCAATCAGGGGACAAAATGCAACAGTTCTATTCTTTGAGGCGCTGTTTTAACAATTTGAGATACTCCTCATCTCGCCCATCCGGTATCTCCACTGCCACTGCCAATGCCGCTGTGCAGGCAGGTTTGTAGCTTGCGGCCATTCCGGTTTTGACACAACTGCCGACTTGCCAGCCCGGCGGTATCTCGGCCAGATTAACATCGCGCCATTTTGGATGACCCTCCTGCTTGAGGCGCTCAAGGTTTGTCAAAATAAAACTGGAAATATCTGAAACTGCCGTGCAGCTGTTTTTATGATAGGAATTTTTGTTGGCCTTGAAATCATAGGTCATCAACACTGCCTTCACCGCCACCGTGTTTACCGGTTCGGATTGAAAGGCGTAGGTATCACCGGCAATTTCACTCGGCGTGTACGTCGCCATAAGTGCCGGTTCTTTGATATTCAGCAAGTGGAACCTGGTGCCATCTATATCTGCCTCGGAAAAAACCTTTGTAGGAGCGCCGGCAACGAAAAAAACCGCATCAATTTCCCCCTTCAATAACATCGGCAAAGCTTCTACAGGACCGATTGCCAGCCGGTCGACATCTTTGACGCGCAATATATCGAAAACAAGAGTGGCCGTCAGAAAGGTTCCGCTGTCGGCCTTGCCAATCGCGACTTTCAGACCAGAAAGATCAGAAAGAGAGTTTATGCTGCGGTCACTCAGAACCTGCACTTCTTCATTGTACAGCGGGTACATGATACGGACACCGAACAAGGATCGCTTCAGTTCCGGATCATTGCGCGCATAGGTTTGCACATATTCGAGCACATCACTTTGTACGATGCCGAATTGCGTATTCCTGCGTTTTTTCACCGCCACCAGATTTTCGAGCGAGCCGGCACTTTCAATGACGTTGAGTGTCTGGCCACATTGGCCCGCCAGGGCAGCAATATCGCGGCCAATCTGGATATAGGTACCCTTGGCACCGCCGGTCATAATATTCTTTTCAAATTCCTGCGCCTGTGCGCCTCCAGCCAACACCATAATATACAACATGATGGCCAATACTGCCTTGATTGTCATTGGAACTTCCTCCCTGAATAGATATGGTCAACAGTCTCAGCATTGACCTTCAAATTGACGCATCATGTCGCGCATCACTAACGCCGGCACCTGAGAAAAAACCGACGAAAGTGCTGGCACCAGACATTCGCCGCTGATCAGTTTTTCTTTCAGGCGGCTTCTGCCGGCCGGTTGCAGTCGATAAAGACCGGGCATGGCAGCCAGTGCCAGTTCCACTTTCGCAGGATTGCGAGGTTTGGAAACAGTGACCGGAGGGACAATCGCGACATCGACATCATCGCTGTCACCTTCTGGTATTGCCTCAAGGGCAATCTTCTCGATTTCCCCCGGTACAGGGATTATTTCAGCAACCTCTGTGGGTGGGGCAACAATTACCGGTGGCTGAAGTGCGTTGATTTCCCCTACCAGAGACGTCAGTTCACTTTTAATTTTCGTCACCTCTTCCGCCAGTTTCGGCTTTTCATCCAGGGCGGCATCACTATAGGCAAGTTGCTGAGAGCTCAGATAAGCCCGCACAATTTTCAGGTTTTTATTGAGGTTCTCGATTTTGATGGCCCGCTCCTGGTCAGCTTGACTGACCGATACACTTTCCGGCTGAGATATGGTTTCAGAAACATCCGCCAGCACTGGTGCCGGGACAAATCTTGTCTCACTCGAAGCCTCGGAATTTTTAACTTCTGCGGACAGTGAAGGGGTAGCGGGTGGTTTTTCTAAGGCCACGGGGTCGGGTTTCAGGCTTATAACACTGGTAGCCAGGGCAACCTCGGTGGGTTCTTCACCTCCCCCGGGAAGCTCCTGGGAATTCACCATCAATACGGCCAATGCCCCGGCCGCGAGCATCGCTGCCGAGCCAAACTTCACCCGCCGCGTCAAAAATCCCGGGTGTTGTGAATTTTTCAGGATATCGGGATGAACACTCTGGCCTTGTATTCGGCTGGTGATCGGATCTTTTTCGAAATCTGCAGCTGGAATCGGATCCCGGCAGCTCAGGCTTTTCGCCAGCTCCGCAATCAGATCATGGTCAACATCTTCCGGTTCAAGTGTAATTTGATCGCGTCTGCCCGCCTCGATGAGGTCAAAATAGTTTGATTCAATCCTGGGCAGTTTTATTTCCTGGCGGTCATCCGCCGCCTGCGAGACAGGCACATCATCTTTTGAAGCATCCCCCCCATCGCCATCGCCCAACTCGACATTTATCTTGAAATGCTCGTGCTCACGCGAACTGCCAAAGGACGAATTATCGTCTTCAAATTCTGATTGGAGATTTTGAAATTGCTGGGTAACGCGCCTGGAAAATTCCGGCTTAAGCGTGCCTGGTGGCGATTTTTCGGATGGCTTGGGTTTTGGTTTTTTTAGCGGGGTGCTGCATTTTCGATTTTTTCGGGAGTATCCATGGTAATCATTTACTGTCTCCGACATGGGGCATTCCTTCAGGTTTCATCAAGCCCCCAACAGCAACCGGAATGGAAATGCATAAATGTGACCACAATGTGATAATTGCCAAAGTAATTACCCCAACGACTGGCATAATTTATTGATATCGTTACTTTATAAATAACGAATCACTTAGAATTTGAATGATTTTTGCTCTATGCGGCAGCCTCGACACTGCCACGGCCAAGCCCAAGCAACCGACAGATTGCATAGACCATATCCGCCTTGTTCATCGTATAGAAATGAAAGGTATCAACGCCCCTGTCCAAAAGATCAATGACCTGTTCGGCGGCAACCGCCACCGCGATCAGTTGCCGGGTTGCCGGGTCATCATCAAGACCGTCAAAACGTTCAGCCAGCCACGGTGGCACACGTGTACCGCATTTTTCAGCAAAGCTGCTCATGCGGCCAAAATGCACAATTGGCAGAATGCCCGGTATAATCGGAATGTCCAGCCCGCGTGCCTGCACCCGATCAAGATAGCGAAAATAAACATCATTATCAAAAAAGAACTGAGTGATGGCCCGGTGCGCCCCGGCATCCACATTGGCTTGAAGC
>CAZVAZ010000235.1:0-4218 GCA_964625235.1 uncultured Hyphomicrobiales bacterium | reverse complement strand
ACCAGCTTATTCAGGAAGCCATTCATTCGGTTGAAAACAACGGTATTGTTTTTCTTGATGAGATTGACAAAATCTGTGTGCGTTCAGATCGCAGCGGTGGTGACGTCAGCCGCGAAGGGGTGCAGCGTGATCTCTTGCCCCTGATTGAAGGAACCAATGTCAGCACCAAACATGGTATTGTCAAAACCGATCATATTCTGTTTATCGCTTCGGGTGCCTTTCATATCGCCAAGCCGTCCGACCTGATGCCGGAGCTTCAGGGCAGGCTACCTATTCGTGTCGAGCTTCGCGCGCTGGAAAAAGAAGACTTTCGCCGAATTCTGACCGAACCGGAAGCCAGTCTGATCAAGCAATATATAGCACTTATGGCAACAGAAGGCGTCACACTAGAATTTAAAGAAGATGCAATTGAAATGCTGGCATCCATTGCTGTCGACATAAATGCAAGTGTTGAAAATATCGGTGCGCGCAGATTGCAGACCGTTCTCGAGCGCGTGCTCGATGAAATCAGCTTTACGGCCACAGACCGCTCCGGCGATACCATCATCATTGATGCCGATTTTGTCGAGGAAAACATTGGCGATCTGGCTCGAAATACGGATCTGTCAAGGTTTATACTTTAAAGAGCGCTCAAGCGGCGCGCAGCCTGCACTCGCAGTCGCTCGTTAGTCCAACGCTGCGCTCGTCCGAGTGCGCCATTGATAATCTGTCGTTGTGGTACCTGGACGACCGCAGGAAGGACTAAGGCCCAAGGGGCCTGCAGCCTTAGTGGCGCTTGAACGTGCTTAAAAGTAACGCTTGAGCGCCTCTAAAAATCCATCAATATTTTTTTACAATCGCCAGCATTTCCTGAATATCTGCCTGCGACATCTTTGAGATATTTGCGGACAATTTGTTGGCCATTTCGCAGGCATCTGGGCTGAGGCGCGAGGTGTCGAGGGTGACGCGGGGGTGTGACAGGGCAGCCAGGCGTTCAAGGTTTTCAGCCTCATCCCAGATCACGTTGAAATGAGCAATAATGCGCTGGATTAAATACCAGCTGGGCCGGCTGCGCTGACCGTGTTCGAGCGCTGATAGATAGGCGCTTGATACGCCAATCGCCTGCGCCAGGTCTTTTAGCGACATGGCTTTGGCTTTTCTGATTTCTCTCAGTTTTGCTCCAAAAGGTGTCATTGTTTCACCTTACTTTTTTCTGCCTCAATCGAACATACAGTGCACCGCCGCCGCCGTGTCTGGGGTGGGCCGGCTGATAGCCGATGACCAGATCTCTAAGATCAGGTTCACTCAACCATTGCGGGACACAACGCATCAAGATGCCGGTGCGCTCGGGCGTGTGTATGACATCAAAGCTGTGCAGCGTGTGGCGCGCGATGCCCTGGTCGCCCTTGCCGGTGATAATCAAAACCGTGCGATAGCGACGGGCCTGGGCATTAAGTAAAAACGAGCGTAAAATCTGGTGAGCTGCGGCTTGAGTTTTGCCATGAAGATCGAGGCGCGCATCAATTTCCACCTGCCCGCGCCCGAGTTTTCGTTTCATGGCCCTGTCAACGCCCAAGGCTGGTGCAGCAGCCGGGCTGTTCTGACGCTGGGGAGTGTAAGAGGGTGTGGAAGAAGGCGGGGCAAGTGTTTTTTGGCTTAGGGCCAATTGCTGGTGCTGGACAAGACCTGATTTTTTAATGGTTTTTGGACGCTTTGGCAGGTCAGGGCGTCTTTTCAGGGGCTCGGCTGTATCACTGACCTGTTTCCACACGATGCGGTCATCGTCGTTAAGATGATCATTGGTTTTCCTGTCTTTTTTCCCGGACATCAGATCAGCGCTGGAATTTTGCCGCCAGGCGTTTTGGCAGCAGTAAAAACAGTTTGCCGGGTTGTTGCATTTTTCCCGCCGCATCTCCGGCATCCTTGCCGGTGCCCCAGTATATATCACCTCTGATCGGCCCTTTGATGGCCGAGCCGGTGTCCTGGGCTATCATCAGTTGCCTAAACGCCAAGAATTTACCGGTTTTCAAATCGGGGATTTCAGTCTCCAGCCACAAAGGCAGTCCGTAGCCGTGAATGGATTTATCGATAGCGAGACTGCGCTTCGGTACCAATGGCACTCCTTGAGCGCCAATAGGGCCCAGTTTCGAATTGGTGTTTTTGAGAGGTCTGAAGAAAATAAAAGACTGGTTTTTCTGCATGACACGCACAGCCTGCTGCGGATTTTTCGTGAGCCAGTGGCGAATAGACTGCATCGATACATTTTTTCGGGCAAGAGCGCCCTGATTGATCAGGACTTTACCAATGGAAGTATAGGGTCTGCCGTTTTTGGCGGCAAAGCCAACACGCAGCATTTTGCCATTGTCGAGGAACAAGCGGCCAGAGCCCTGAATATGAAGGAAAAATGCATCAACCGGGTTTTTAAGATAGACAAACTCAAGCCCGCGATTTTTTAGTGCCCCGTTTTCTATTTGTGCACGGGTGAAATAGGCTTTACCACTGCGCCTGAGATCTTTAGGTACACGATAAAGCGGGACGGAATAGGTCTTCGAGCGCTTCAGACTGGCTGGCAGCTCAGGTTCAAAATACCCGGTAAACAGGCCTTTATCATTGCCATTGATGAGCCAGACAGGGACGAAATTACGCTCAAAAAAGCTGCGCACCGCCTCACGATCACCTGAGGCAACCTTTCTGGCCCCGGCACAAACGCCTGACCAGTCCGCATATTTTCCCGTGAAACCCGGCCGCAATTTACTTTGACTGGATTTCCCCATGACCCGGCACGAGCGCTTAAAAGCAACAAGTACTTTTTCCTGCTGGTCGAGGTCCCATCCCGATAAATCAGCAAAATCGACAATGTGGGCCTTCAGCTTTTTGTCCGGTGAGGTGATAATTGGCATGTTTGCGTAGGCCTTTGCCAGAGGTGACAACGCCAGCCCCGTCAAAATTACGCTGAATATTCGAATGGTTTTTATGCGCACAACACCAACTGATTTTTGATTTGGACGGGAAAATCCGACGTTTAAGGAAAAATGATTACCAGAGAACAATCAATTTGCTGTTTCGGTCGATACCAGTTTCCAGTTCGGGTCATTTGCGTTGATATCACGCTCAAATGTCCAGATATCTGTAACTTCGGTTACTTTTTTAGGATCACCATCGATGATTTTACCATCAAGATCTCTGGTAGACGTAATCAGTTCGCTGAGGAATTTGACTGTCAGGCGAACTTTTTTGGCCCTTATTGAGGCATCAATAATATTTGATTTTTCAATACCTATAAAACTCGATTCCAAAACTTCACCACGGTCTTCACGCTCGCTGATGGCTTGATCGAAGCCCGCATAAACCTCGCGATTTAACAGTGATTTCAATGATTTTCGATCGCCTGCAGCAAAGGCCATAACGATCATTTCATAAGCAAACCTGGCACCGTCGAGAAACTCTGAAGGGTGAAAGGTCTCATCCTTTGCAACTATTTTGCGCAAAGCCTTGCCCAGCGCACTGTCCGCCGGGGCAATGGCATCAAAGGCTTTGTCATCTATAACAGTGGTTTCAACTTCTGCCTTGGCTTTTTGTGTTTTGCTATTATTTGGCAGGGTGATTACATTGCCGTCATTGTCGTTGCGGGCAACAGGGTTTTCGTCACGCTCGGCCGAAGTGTAGGGCTCATAGGGTTTGCGCTCATTACCGGTTCGCCGCCCCAGAGCATTGCGAAGCCGCCAGAAGACGACGCCTGCCAGCACGAGAAAAAAAAGATTATAAATATCGAATGCCTCATTCATCGATCAACACCCTGTCTGGTTCGGTTTCGGCCAGCAAAAAAAATTAACTCAAATCCGGCTTGTTCAATCTAATAGCGGGAAAATGAACTCTGAGCAATTTAAACTCACCCCAAATAATTGGATTTTACCGATACATTATATCCATTGGTTGTATTTTACACATCTAATACTCATGTTGGAACATAAATTCCAGGTTTTCAGGAGCTCGAATTGAAATATTTGTTGTTTGGTGCCTTTGTCATCGTACCAATCGCTGAAATTGCCACTTTCATACAGGTGGGTGATGTCATTGGCCTGTGGCTTACCCTTGGCATTATACTCCTGACCGCCTTTTTAGGCACGGGATTGTTGCGATTTCAAGGCCTCGCCACCCTTAATCGGGCCCAGAATGCCCTTAACGAGGGAGAATTGCCGCTTACGTCGGTCATTCATGGTGTGTTTCTTCTTATCGCCG
>CAZVAZ010000234.1:0-4265 GCA_964625235.1 uncultured Hyphomicrobiales bacterium | reverse complement strand
CCGATTATTCCTTCAGGATTGCCAAGGATGGCAAGGAGGGCCTGGCTTTTTACAAAACCTATTCGCCCAGGCTTGTTTTAATGGATATTTCCATGCCGCATATGAACGGGATGGAGGCAACAAAAGCCATTCGCATGATTGAAGCCGGTAACCTGCATACGCCTATCATTGCGGTAACTGCGCACGCCATCAAGGGTGACATGGAAAAATGTATTGCAGCGGGGATGGACGATTATCTTTCCAAGCCGATTTCACCAGACAGGTTAGAAGAAAAAATCCATTACTGGCTGGATAAATCGAAAGTGGATGTTGCTTGAGGTCTGTTGTGTTTAATCCAATCTACCCGCCCGTCATCCTCGGGACAAGCCCGAGGATGACGAAGAAGGTGGGTTCGATTGGGCGCGGATACTTCAGTGGCCGTTGACTCCTAAACAAGAACAAAGTAAGAACATATGAGTTTAACAAGGTGCTCATATGATACTTGCTGATCTGCGTAAACTGATTGTTGATATCGAAAACAAGTCGGCCAGCAGGGTGGCTCCGGCGACAGGAGAAGACTGTTCGCCGTGGTCGTTCGGCGTTGGCGATATTGATCTGGCCCTGCCGGACAGGCGTTTATGTGCGTGTTCTTTGCATGATATTTCAGCAACTTCCCCCGGCGACAGACCCTCGGCGTGCGGGTTTGCTTTTGCCTTATTGTCGCGACTGCCCCGTGATGGTGACGTCTTGTGGTGTCAGCTCATTTCAGATGCGCGCGAATATGGTACACTTTACGGGCCAGGCGTGGGCTGGCTCGGTATTGATCCCGGCCGCATTATTCAGGTGCGGGTGCGCTCGCCGGGCGATCTTGCCTGGGTAATGGAAGAAGCCTTACGCTGTGCCGGTCTCAGGGCCGTTGTGGGTGAAGGGCCGGGCTTGCATTTTACCGCCACCCGGCGACTGGCGCTGGCTTGCGAACAGGCTGGAACTCCCTGTCTTTACGTTAATCTCGATGGGCACTTGCGCACAAGTGCGGCGGCCACCCGGTGGCGGATCAAGGCGGAAACTGCACCGGATGCGGGGGCGGCCATGCCGGGCCCCGGCGCTGCTGCATGGTCTCTATCACTGATGCGCTGTCGCGGCGGGTCCACAGGAAAATGGCAGTTATATTGGAATTATGAGACATTTTCTTTTCATATGGCTGCCGCATCTGGCGATCGAAAGGTTCCTGCACACCCGGCACCGGCAGGCACGGTCATTGCCCTGCAGCGCACTGGATGATCGGGATATTTTCTGTCTGGTTGAGACTGGCAGCAAAGGCGTGCGCATTAGCGCTGTCAGCACCGGTGCGATATCTCAGGGGATCGCTGTGGGGCAGGCTTTAAATGATGCCCGTGCCATTTATCCGCAGCTTGAGAGCCACGCGGCTGAGCCGCAGGTGGATGCACAAAGCCTCAAATTCCTGGCGCAATGGTGTGATCGATATTCGCCTCTGGTGGCGCTAATGCAACCGAATGGTATTGTTATAGATATCACGGGGTGCACACATCTTTTTGGCGGCGAGGCAGCATTGATGGCAGATGTTGCGGTCAGACTGAAACGTATGGGACTTAGTGTCTGCACCGGTCTGGCTGACACGGTTCCAGCGGCGCGCGCTGTGGCATTTTATGGTGGTGGAAAAGCTGCAGGATGTATTATCCCTGCCGGGGAAATTCCAGCGGCAGTTAATGCTCTGCCCGTTGAAGCTTTGTTTCTGTGTGCCGATACGATTGTTCTGCTCAAACGTTTAGGTCTTAAAACCATTGGTTCTGTTGCAGCCATTCCACGCCCTGCTCTGGCGCGGCGATTTCGATCAAAACAGGTTATGGGTGATATCTGCCTAAAGCTCGATCACCTCTATGGCAAAAGCACGCAAGTTTTTGAGCCGCTTAAACCCGCACCGTCCTATCGCGCGCGCATTGGCTATAGCGAACCGGTCCTCGATATTGTCAGTATTGAACATGGGCTGGATTATCTGCTCAAAGATATGGCGCATCAACTGGAGCGTGACGGCCTTGGCATCAGGGCAATTACCTTAAGCGCATGCCGGGTTGATGGCAGTGTGCGTGCCCTGACAGTCAGGCTTAGTACCGCACAAAGAAAGCCCGCACATATAGCAAGACTGTTTAAACCGCGCCTTGAGCAGATTGATCCCGGCGAAGGCGTTGATAGTCTTGTTCTGAGCGCTGACAGTGTACAGAGCCTCAATCCCCATCAGGTAAATCTGGATGGCACACACAATCGTAAGGGCGAAGAGGTCGCAGCTTTAATTGACCGCCTCACCAATCGGCTGGGGGATACACATATTTATCGCAGCTGCCCAAGACCAAGCCATATTCCTGAGCGGGCGCAAACAGCCGTTGTTGCGACAGCTTACCCGTGCTGGCCGCAGCAGAAGCTTGAGCGGCCTTTTCGCCTGTTGTCGCGCCCTGAGATTATAACGGCAATCGCCGAGGTGCCTGACGGGCCACCGCTGCAATTTGTCTGGCGCCGGGTCCGCCGCCAGGTGGTGCGCGCACGCGGGCCTGAACGCATTGCCCCGGAATGGTGGTGTGAAGGTTCTGTTGGTGAAGAGGTGCGTGATTATTATGAGGTTGAAGATGTTCAGGGCCATCGCTACTGGCTCTATCGCGCCGGGCTTTATCAGGACCCTGTCCGCAAGGGTTCGCCCTTATGGTTTGTGCACGGGTTGTTTGCATGAGTTCATACGTTGAACTTCAGGTGACAACCAACTTCAGCTTTTTGCGCGGGGCATCGCACCCTGAAGAACTTGTGGCCAGAGCAAAAGAGCTTGGATTGGCAGCGCTGGCGATTACCGACAGAAATTCCCTCGCTGGTGTGGTGCGTGCGCATATTGCGGCAAAACAGGCAGGCTTGAGATTAATCATCGGCTGTCGTTTAGATCTCGCAGAGGGCCTGAGTGTTCTGTGTTATCCCCAAGACCGGCCCGCCTATAGCCGCCTGTGCCGGTTATTGACGCGGGGCAAAAGGGCGGCACCCAAAGGTGAGTGTTATCTGTCGCTTGACGATCTGCTGGAATTTGTTGAAGGCCAGTGTCTGGTGGCAATCGCGCCGGACAAGGTGGATGCGGGGTTTAACGAAACATTGAAGCGGTTGGTCAAAGCCTGCTCCGGTCGCGTGTGGCTGGCGGCGCACTGTCTTTATCGCAGTGATGACCGGCGCAGGCTTGCCCGGCTGGCTCAAGTGGCTGGGGAGTGCGGTGCTGCTCTCGTTGCTACCAATGATGTGCATTATCATGTATCCCGCCGCCGTGCCCTGCACGATGTGGTCACCTGCATTCGCGAGAAATGCCGGATGGTTGACGCAGGCTTTAAGCTGATGGCCAATGCCGAGCGCCACCTTAAACCGGCATCAGAAATGCTGCGACTGTTTAAAACCTATGGGGCAGCGGTGGCGCGCACTGTTGAGATTGGTGAATTGTGCCGGTTCAACCTTGATGAGCTGGCTTATGAGTACCCGGAAGACTCTGTGCCTTGCGGTATGTCGGCGCAGGCGCATCTGACAGCTCTTACCTGGAAGGGGGCAGGCTGGCGCTATCCTGACGGTGTGCCGGAAAAGGTGCGTGATACGCTTTTGAAAGAGTTGGTGTTAATCGAAAAGCTTGGGTATGCGCCTTACTTTCTCACTGTTCATGATATTGTTCATTATGCCCGCAGTCTCGAAATTCTGTGTCAGGGGCGTGGCTCTGCGGCCAATTCAGCTGTGTGTTACTGCATCGGCATTACCTCGGTTGACCCGGCCAAGATAGATCTTCTGTTCGAACGCTTTATCTCGGAAGCGCGCCAGGAGCCGCCCGACATTGATGTGGACTTTGAACATGAACGCCGCGAGGAGGTCATTCAGTATATTTACCAGCGTTATGGCCGCCACCGCGCCAGCCTCACCGCCACCGTTATTACCTATCGCCAGCGCAGTGCTGTGCGTGAGGTCGGCAAGGTTATGGGGTTGAGCGAGGATGTCACCGGCGCTCTCGCCAAAACTGTCTGGGGCTCTCACGGCAAGGAAGTGAGCGAAGAGCGCGTGAAAGAAGCGGGTCTTGATCTGAGCGATCCCCATCTGGCGCGGGTGATTGAACTGACCGAACAACTGATGGGATTTCCCCGCCACCTTTCGCAGCATGTTGGCGGCTTTGTGCTGACGCGCGGAGCTCTGGAAGAGGTCGTTCCCATTGGCAATGCGGCGATGAAGAACCGCACATTTATTGAGTGGGACAAGGATGATATTGA
>CAZVAZ010000233.1:0-4266 GCA_964625235.1 uncultured Hyphomicrobiales bacterium | reverse complement strand
TTGTGCGCACCAGGAGTGTCATCAAATCAGCGCGCACCGGATGGGTGATCCAGGTCTTGTTCCCGGTGATACGGTAGGTGTCCCCTTCAAGCACTGCGCGGGTTTTCAGCGACGCTAGGTCCGAACCGGTGTTGGGTTCGGTGAAAACAGCCGTCGGCAGAACTTCGCCGGAGCTGAGTTTTGGCAGCAGATGATTTTTTTGAGCCTCTGTACCACTGGCAAGGATTAATTCGGCAGCAATTTCCGAACGCGTGCCTAAAGAGCCTACACCGATATAGCCGCGCGAAAGTTCTTCGGAGACCACACACATGGCCTCTTTACCCAGTCCCATTCCGCCGTATTCTTCCGGTATGGTCAGGCCAAAGACACCGAGTTCACTCATTTCGGTGATGATTTCCATCGGGATATAGTCATTAGCCAGATGCCACCCATGAGCATGGGGTACAATACGCTGGTCAGCAAATCGCCGCATCTGCTCGCGCACAGCACCTAACGTCTCATCCAGACCGGTATCACCAACGGTTGCAGCCCCGTCGTGTTCGCACATCAGTTTCAAAATTGCCGAGCGCGCAGCAGCACTATTGCCACTGCGCAACAATTCGCCAACATTGCCGCAATACAGCGGCGCTAAGTCATCGCTATCAAGCCCGAGTTCGTGGGCACGCACAAACTCTGTCTGGCTCATGGCAATACCACCGGCAATCTGGTTGAGATATTCCCCAAACGCCACCTGGGTAAGCAGCAGCTCCAGTTCACCAAAACGGCCTTGCGCGTTCATGCGCTCAGCATATTCAGCCATCTGGCGCAGGGCTTCAACATAAGTGGCCAACCATGACAGGCCATGCAGGCTGTGTTGATTTGCATTCAGCCTGGCAGTGCCAGGCCGCCCGCCGTCCGGGTTCACCTGTTGGTGAATGAAGGAACGGGCCGAGACCAGCAAAACATCCGCCACACCAACGGCATCGTGACAGGCCAAAACAAGGGCTGCTTTGTCCTCAAAAACTGTTGGGATATCTGCTTGGACTATGGACATGAAAGTACCTGCACCGAAGAAATTATGTTGCGCCGCAATAACCTATCAGACGCGCCATGCATGATCTAGCTCAGAATTGCTTTGAGAGCGATGTAAAGCCCCACAACAAACAGGGTTGAGAAGAACACCGTCCTGAATTTCTGCTCCGGCAACCTGTCGCGCACGCGCCTGCCTGCCCACATGCCAAAAAGTGCCGGGACGATAGCAACAGTGGAAAGCTGGGCAAGCTCACTGGTCAACGCACCGCTGGATTTAAGACTGATGGCCAAAGACAGCGTGGCAACGCTGAACCAGATGCCCATGGTTTGCACCAGAACGTGTGGGCGCAACCCAAGAGCTTGAAAATATGGTACCGCTGGAACAACGAGGCTACCTGTCAAGCCGGTGAGGGCGCCGTTTATTGCCCCCATCATCGCAGAAAGCCAGCGCTGGTTTGTGTCCGGCAGATTTAATTGCGGAGTAAACAAAGAGATGCCGGAATAAAGGCACAAGACCACCCCGAGCAATATCAACAGATAGGTCGTCTCCACCGAAGCCGAGAAAACCCCGAATATGACGGTAACAACACTACCGCTTAACAACAAAGGCCACTGACGGCGCAGGATTTCCACAAGCGCATTTCCACCCAACGCCTGCCAGATGTTGGTGACCAGAGATGGCACCAGCATCAACACCATAGCCTCGGCAAGGCCCAGAAAAGCCGCCAGTATGGCCAGTGCAACAGTTGGCAGACCAAGGCCAGCAACTCCTTTGACAAAGCCCGCGAGAATGAAGGTGAAAATGATGAGCATTAATGTTTCAGGATCCCACATGAAATATGCTCTAGCTTTTTTCCTCGCACGCTTCAATCACATCTTCAAACGTTCTCAAACCTGTAATCGGCGCACTGACCAGCACCGCCATGTTGCCGGGGCTGTGCTCATTGTTTAACATGCGCATGTGGGCTTGGGGTATATCATCCCAGCTGTAGACTTCCGACATGCATGGATCAATACGCCGTTCAATCATCAACTTATTGGCCTGGGACGCCTGTTTGAGATGGGCAAAATGCGAGCCTTGAATACGTTTCTGGCGCATCCACACAAAGCGCGCATCAAAGGTGATGTTGTATCCTGTTGTGCCGGCACAGAAAACCACCATACCGCCGCGTTTTACCACAAAGCACGATACCGGAAAGGTCGCCTGACCGGGATGTTCAAAGACGAAATCAACATCCACACCCTTGCCGGTAATATCCCAGATGGCCTTGCCGAATTCTTTGGTTTTCTTGAGGTACTCGCCATAGCCCTCACCAGTCACCGGCGGCAATTCCCCCCAGCAATCATAATCCTTGCGATTGATAACGCCTTTGGCACCTAAAGACATGACAAAGTCACGCTTGTCATCTTCCGATACCACACCAATGGCATTGGCACCGGCGGTGGCGCACAATTGCACCGCCATTGAGCCAAGGCCGCCCGATGCCCCCCACACCAGAACATTATGCCCGGGCCTGAGAATATGCGGGCGATGGCCAAACAACATGCGGTATGCAGTGGCCAGGGTGAGTGTGTAACACGCGGATTCTTCCCAGGTAAGATGTCTGGGCCGCGGTAACAGCTGCTGGGTCTGAACCCGGGCGAACTGGGCAAAAGAGCCATCAGGTGTCTCATAGCCCCAGATGCGCTGGGTGGAAGACAACATCGGATCACCACCGTTGCATTCCTCGTCATCGCCATCATCCTGATTGCAGTGCACAACAACTTCGTCACCGACTTTCCAGCGTTTTACCTTCGAGCCAACCGCCCAGACGATGCCCGATGCGTCCGATCCGGCAATATGGAACGGGGTTTTGTGAACATCCATCGGTGACAAAGGCACGCCCAAAGATGCCCATACACCGTTGTAATTGATCCCGGCAGCCATCACAAAAACCAGAACCTCATGGGAATCAATTTCCCACGTGTCCACCACTTCCACAATCATGGCCTTGTCTGGATTATCATGGCGTTCGCGCCGGATTACCCAGGCATACATTTGCTTAGGTACATGGCCCAGCGGTGGTACTTCTCCGATCTCATACAGATCTTTACGGATTTCAGTCTTTTCAGTTTTTGTGTCGTTGGTCGTCATATTAAATCCCCAGCATCCTGATGTGAATCCTATCAACATTCGCTTGCATGTTGACAAGTAATTTGGTGCGGTGCAACATATTCTTGTAATTTTTTTCGCATTTGCGTTACAATTCGTGAGGGGGAACATCAGCATGGACGAAGAAGCAAAATCGACACAGCGCGATCGCCCATGGATTTTCAGAACCTATGCCGGTCATTCAACGGCTGAAGCCTCAAACAGGCTCTATCGCGACAATCTGGAAAAAGGCCAGACCGGCCTGTCCATCGCCTTTGACCTGCCGACACAGACAGCACTGGATGCAGATCATACTTTGAGCATCGGAGAAGTTGGCAAGGTTGGTGTGCCGATTTCCCATATCGGTGACATGCGCGCGCTGATGGATGGCATCCCGCTCGACAAGATGAACACGTCCATGACCATCAACGCCACCGCCCCGTGGTTGTTGGCGCTTTATATTGCCGTTGCTGACGAGCAAGGCGTCGAGCGTAGCGTTTTAACCGGCACCACGCAAAACGATATCATCAAGGAATATCTGTCGCGTGGCACTTATGTTTATCCGCCGGAACCTTCGATGCGCCTGATCAAGGATATGATTACCTTCACCTTTGCTGAAATGCCCAAATGGAACCCGATCAATATCTGTTCTTATCATCTTCAGGAAGCCGGGGCGACACCGGTGCAGGAGCTGTCATTTGCTCTGGCCAATGCCATATCTGTCCTTGATACGGTCAAGGCCAGTGGCGAGATCCCGGAAGAAGATTTTCCCCGTGTCGTTGGCCGCATCAGCTTTTTCGTCAACGCTGGCGTGCGTTTCATTACCGAAATCTGCAAAATGCGCGCCTTTGTGCAATTGTGGGATGAAATCTGCCGCGAGCGCTATGGCGTCGAAGACCCGAAATACCGCCGCTTCAGATATGGCGTGCAGGTAAATTCTCTCGGCCTCACCGAGCAGCAACCCGAAAACAATGTCTACCGCATCCTGCTGGAAATGCTGGCCGTGGTGCTGTCCAAGGATGCCCGCGCGCGCGCGGTTCAATTACCGGCCTGGAATGAAGCCTATGGATTGCCAAAACCCTGGGACCAGCAATGGTCAATCCGCATGCAGCAGATTGTCGCCT
>CAZVAZ010000232.1:0-4279 GCA_964625235.1 uncultured Hyphomicrobiales bacterium | reverse complement strand
CTTTGCCGGTGGCGACCATTTTTTGTGCGATTTCGCGAAGTTCCTGCGCGTGTGCGGTCATTTTTTCGTCTCCCATTGAAAATATTACCTTATGAATTCAGATGGCATCAGGTCAGCAGTTTTTCTGCAACACCTTGACGCCGGGTAATTCCTTGCCTTCGAGCCATTCCAGAAATGCGCCACCGGCGGTTGAAATAAATGTGAAATCTTCACTGACGCCAGCGTTTTTCAAAGCGGCAACAGTATCACCGCCACCGGCAATTGAACTCAAATGCCCGGATCTGGTAAGCCTGGCCACCATGTTTGCCGCCACATTGGTGCCGTGATCAAACGGCGGCATTTCAAAGGCTCCAAATGGGCCATTCCATACCACGGTTTTGGCATCGGCAAAAATTCCCTCAAGATACTTCAGGCTGTCTGTACCGATATCCAGTATCATCTCGTCATCGCGCACCTCGGACACCGGGCGAACACGGGATCTGGCGTGGACCTTAAAATCTTCCGCCACCACCACATCCGTGGGCAAAATGACGGTTGTACTCTGTTCTTCAGCCGTTTTGAGGATATTGCGGGCGACATCAAGCAAATCATATTCACATAAGGATTTGCCGACACTGAAACCCTGGGCGGCAAGAAACGTATTGGCCATGGCGCCGCCGATAATCAGCACATCAACTTTACTGCACAGGTTACCTATCAAATCGAGTTTGGATGAAACCTTGGCCCCGCCGATAACAGCCATAAGGGGGTGTTGGGGGTTGCCGAGGGCCTTGTCCAGCGCCTCCAGCTCCCTTTCCATTGCGCGGCCGGCAGCAGCAGGCAGAAGGCGGGCAATGCCCTCGGTTGAGGCATGAGCTCTGTGAGCGGTTGAAAAAGCATCATCAACATAGACTTCACCGAGGTCGCGAAGTTGTTTGACAAAGGCTGGATCATTACTTTCTTCACCGGGATGAAACCGGGTGTTTTCCAAAACCAGAACTTCGCCCGGCTGCATCTGTTGAGCGGCTTTGGTTGCCAAGCTGTCGCACCAGTTGGTTTCGATAAACCTTACCGGCCGGCCAATTTTTTCGGCCAAAACGGCAACCACCGGCTGTAGTGACATTTCCGGCACCACTGTGCCATTGGGCCGGCCCATGTGCGAGAGCAGTATGATGGCGGCATTTTTATCGAGCAATTCGTTTATTGTCGGCAAAATGCTGTCAATGCGGGTGGCATCACGCACTCTTGCGCCATCAAGGGGCACGTTTAAATCTACCCGCAGTAAAACACGTTTGGCACTGACGTCGAGGTCATCCAGTGTTTTAAGTTTGCTCATCTATAGCAGTTTACCCATTAACACAGCCACGTCACTCATACGATTGGAAAAGCCCCATTCATTGTCATACCAGGACAAAACCCGGACCAGACCACCGTCAACAATCTGGGTCTGGGTTAAATCAAAGGTGGATGAAGCCGGGGCATGGGTGAAATCAATCGACACCAGCGGTTCATCATTGACAGCAAGAATTCCCTTGAGAGGCCCTGCTGCTGCTGCTCTCATAGCATCATTGATGGCTTCAACACTGGTTGGGTTTGCCGGTACAAAGGCCAGATCAATCAGGGAGACGTCCGGCGTGGGCACGCGGATTGATGTGCCGTCCAGCTTGCCCTGAAGTTCAGGCAACACCAGGCCAAGTGCTTTGGCGGCACCGGTGGAAGTGGGGATCATTGACATGGCGGCTGCACGCGCACGCCGCAGGTCGGAATGATCTGTGTCGACGACAGGCTGGTCGCCGGTGTAGGCATGAATGGTGGTCATGAAACCGCGCTCAATACCGCACAATTCGTGTAAAACCTTGGCAACTGGTGCGAGGCAGTTTGTGGTGCATGATGCACACGAGACAACAGTGTGGGATTTGTCCAACTCTGTGTGATTAACACCGTAAACAATGGTGGCATCAACGCCGCCGGCCGGGGCTGAAATCAACACTTTTTTGGCACCGGCAGTCAAATGAGCCGAGGCTTTTTCCTTGCTGGCAAAAACACCGGTACATTCGAGTGCGACATCAATGTTGAGGCGGCCCCAGGGCAGGTCTGCCGGGTTGCGCTCGGAAAAACACTCGATCAGGCCGTTGCCCAGATCAATGCCGTTATCAAGGACTTTTACATCGCCTGAATAGCGGCCATGGACTGAATCATACTTGAACAGGTGGGCAGTGGTTTTCAGTGACCCCAGATCGTTGAGGGCAACGACTTCTATGTCGGTGCGGCCCGATTCTGCGATTGCCCGTAATATGTGACGGCCAATACGGCCAAACCCGTTGATAGCTACTCGAATTGCCATTGCTTTTTTCTCCTCAAGCGACACTGCATATAGGTGTCTTTAAAATATTGCGGTCTATTTTTCCAGTTGACTGTTTGCCGCATCAACAACCGCCTGAGCGGTGATGCCAAAATGCTGATATAATTCCTTGTATGGCGCACTTGCACCAAAGGAGCTCATGCCGATGAATATGGCATCTGAGCCGATGATCTGATCCCAGCCCATGCGAATGGCAGCTTCTATACCAATGTGCACGCCAGCCGTGCCGATGACTGACTTGCGATACTCGTCTGATTGTTGTGCGAATAATTCAAACGACGGTACAGAGACAACCCGTGTGGGCTTGCCTGCTTTGTCCAGCATGGCTTTGGCTTCTATGGCCAGTTCCACTTCCGAGCCAGAAGCAAACAGCGTCACAACAGCATCTTCGCTGGCACTGCGAATTTCATAGGCTCCAAGAGCGCACAGGTTACTGGCGGAAAATTCCAGACGCGCCGGTTTGAGGTCCTGTCGGGTGAGAGCAATTACTGATGGTGTATCTTTGCTCTCCAGAGCCAGTTGCCAGCATTCGGCGGTTTCGGTTGCATCCGCTGGTCTGAAAACATTGAGGTTCGGGATTGCCCGCAAGCTGGCCAGATGTTCAACAGGTTGATGGGTGGGGCCATCTTCGCCCAGACCGATTGAATCATGGGTGAGCACATGAATAACACGCTGGTTCATTAATGCGGCCAGACGAATGGAGGGGCGGCAATAATCAGCGAAAATCAAAAAACCACCGCTATAGGGGATAAGCCCGCCATGCAGGGCCATGCCGTTCATGGCAGCCGCCATGGCATGTTCGCGAATGCCATAATGGATAAAGCGGCCGGAAAAATCATCCGGGGTGATGGGCAATGTATCAACGGTATTGGTATTGTTGGAGCCGGTAAGGTCAGCTGATCCGGCAATGGTTTCGGGCACAATGGCGTTGATGACAGTCAAGGCTGCCTGCGAAGATTTTCTCGTCGCGATGGTTGGCGGATTGTCAGCCAGCTCTTGCTTGTATGCTTCAATTGCGCCAGCGAATGAAGCAGGCAGGTCACCGCGGGTGCAGCGTTCGAATTCGGCGCGGGTTTCAGCATCAAGGCCGTCAAGGCGCTCCTGCCAGGAGCGCGAGGCTTTGGCACTTTTCAAGCCGCCAAGACGCCAGGCGTCGCGAATTCCTGACGGGATTTCAAAGGGTTCGTGGTTCCAGCCCAGTTGTTTGCGCGCTGCTGCAATTTCCTCTTCACCAAGGGGTGCGCCATGAACACCGGATGTGCCCTGCTTGTTGGGTGCGCCGTACCCAATAATGGTTTTGCAGGCAATGAGTGAAGGGCCTGAATTAAGCTTGGCGGCGGCTATTTCACTGGCTATGGCTTCCGGGTCGTGGCCGTCAATGCGGCTGGCGTTCCAGCCTGCGGCTTTAAAGCGGGCCAGTTGATTGCCGCTTTCGGTGAGGTCGAGCGGGCCGTCAATCGAGATATTATTATCGTCAAACAGCACTATCAGTTTTGATAATTTAAGATGCCCGGCAAGGGAAATGGCCTCGTGTGAAATGCCTTCCATAAGATCGCCGTCACCGCATAAAACGTAAGTATAGTGATCAACAATATCATCGCCAAAGCGTGTCGCCAGCAGGCGTTCGGCAATCGCCATGCCCACCGCATTGCCGAGGCCCTGGCCCAATGGTCCTGTGGTGGTTTCAATGCCGGTTGCATGGCCATATTCCGGGTGCCCGGCGGTTTTGGCACCAAACTGGCGGAAGTTTTTCAACTCCTCAATCGTCATGTCTTCGTAGCCGAGCAGATGAAGGCATGAATAGAGCAGCATGGAGCCGTGACCGGCAGACAGGATGAAGCGGTCGCGGTCGGGCCAGTTGGGTTTTTTTGGATCAAGCTTGATGAACTGTGTGAACAGAACCGTAGCAATATCGGCTGCCCCCATGGGCAGGCCCGG
>CAZVAZ010000231.1:0-4284 GCA_964625235.1 uncultured Hyphomicrobiales bacterium | reverse complement strand
GGCCGGACATCTGCTGGCGCTTGATAACTTCAAGCACAGCTTCGACAAAGGCTGTGGGCGACGGTGTCAGGTCTGGTTTCCCCGGAAACAGTTTGGTTTCAATATTAAAACGCACAGTCTGGTTGCCACTGCGCTTTACCAGATCAAACACCTGGTCGAGTGTGGGGATATTGGTGCCGTCAATGGCGGTTTGATTGGGAAATCTTTTCGCATACCGGGCATCTGGATTAATCGCGCCCACATCAAATTGTTTGAGTTGTCGATAATCAGTCTGACGAATAACAGCGCCATCCTGGCGCAGCCATTTCCCGGCTTTATCCCGTGTGATTTCCCGGTTCAATCTGGGATTATGGCTGACAACCACAACATTATCGCGGGTTACTGCAAGATCCAGTTCCAGTGTGGTGACGCCAATAGACAGAGCGCGGGCAAACGCCGGCAATGTATTTTCCGGCATCAATCCCCGGGCACCGCGATGGCCCTGCAAATCAATTTCCTGGGCATTGAGGTCAGGCGCAAGCAAAAATACCGACAGCACCATTATCACCACGCGCGAAATTCCGGGCCAATGTGTCAAATCCAGCTCCTTTAAAATCAGCGGCAAATTATTGAAACTATCCAGGGATATTCAATACAACTTTAACTAGTTATTACTATAAATCACAACTATAGATAGTTTGATTGAATATTTAGTTGCCCGAATAATTACCATACTTGAGATAAGCGGTAAAATAAAATGGACGCAATGAGAGCTAAAACCAGCCAACCCCGCAATGGTGATATCGAGTTGGACACAGTCCTGGCTGAACTGCAACGGCAGTTACAGGTATGCAGCGATGAAATGCAGGTAATCAAAGAGTGTGCCCGCCACGCCGATTGGAAAAATTCTGAAGCGCTGGCCAACATAAGTCATGAAATCGCCGAACCTCTGAGTGATGTCATTCGATTGGCCCGGCTCATGCAGGAGCAGGAGCTGGATTTCAGTCAGAAAAAATGCATCGAAACCATAATTCGGTCATGCCGGTCTCTTATGCAAAACCTTTATGATGCGACTGATTTGTCCAGGTTGGAAGAGGTGCCTGTCGACGGGGCGGTAATAGAAATTTCCAAACCGGCATCGGGCAGGATTGATAATCCCGCGTCCCTGATCGATTTGGATTATGTAAAAAAGATGAGATCAGATTTCCCAGGCGGTGTTTATCTATCTTTGGCGCAGCAATATTTCTGCGATACCGAACAGACATTGCGCAACCTCGAACATGCCGTAGACAATCGTGATGTCGCCACGGTCAAAAACCTCCTGCACCTGCTTAAGGGCTGTTCTGCAAATTTTGGTGCCTCGACAATTGTTGAACTCTGTAGTGATCAAACCAGGCGGCTGATGCGCTTGCAAGACATGACAAAAAGCGAATTCGTGCATCTAAAGCAGATATATGAGGACACCAGAGTTCAGCTTCTAAAGATTGTCAACTCTATGACCTGAAGTGTTTCGCTCAGCCATTTCCGCCACTACCCAGTCCATAAAACTCTTGATTTTTGCCTCTGATTCGCGCCCGCGTTTACAGACAATGTACCAGTTGCGCTCTCTGGTTATGGAAATATCAAAGGGACGGACCAGACGCCCGGAGCGGATGTCTTCATCAATATCCTGCACCTCGGCCATGGCAATACCATTACCGGCCACGGCTGCTTCCAAAGCCAGAAGGTGGGTATCATATTGAGTGGAAACCCGTCTGGATAAATTGCCGAGGTTGGCCACCTGTAACCAGCGGTTCCAGTCGTTTGGAGATGTATAAACATCAATCAGTGGCAGCCGGGACAGGTCTGCGGGCTGGCGCAACCCGCGCTCACCAGTCATCATCGCCGGTGCACACACCGGTGTAATCCGGCCGGTATACAAATAGCGGTAAAAAAGTTCTGAGCTATCTTCATTGCCAAGAATAATCCCCACATCAATACCATCAGCCCGAAACTCCCATTCCTGAAACGATGTCGACAGGCGCACCTCCACATCGGCATGTTGGTGCTGATAGCGCGAAAGTCTCGGTAACAACCACCGCATCGCCATGGTGACATAGACCTGTGCAGTCAGGATACCGGCGAGCCTCGCATCAGACAGTTCAGCTGTGCTGCGCTCAATCCTGTCAAAGGCATCTTTTATCGCCGGAAAAAACCGCGCGCCTTCAGCGCTTAGTTCAACCCGGCGCGTGGTGCGAATGAACAATTGAATGTTAAAGCGCAGCTCCAGTGCCCGAATATGGTGTGAAACTGCTGAATGGCTCACATGCAGCTCGTCAGCAGCGGCGCGAAAACTTAAATGCCGGGCAACAGCCTCGAAGGCGCGCAGGGCATTCAGCGGGGGCAGTTTTCGCGACATGATAATACCAATTCACTCAGGAAAATTTTCGGGTTATCTGTTTTTAATAGCGCTTTATAAAAAAGAAATTTTCCAATTGATTAGAATTTCTAAACTATATGTAAGTTTTTGATAATTGTATACCCGCCCGCATATGCGCCACATAGGGTGTCGATGTGAGAGGAGGTATTCATGAGTGCAACAGCTGAACCTGCCCAGCGCCGCCGAGGCGGCAGAAATGCGCGCAAGGCGTTGCGATCAGCACCGCTTGCTGATGATATCAAGCCGGTGTGGGCGGGGATGGAATCGGATCGCTACCGCGTCCTGACCTCTTTGGACATGGACAATATTCATGCTGCCATCCTTGATACGCTTGAAACCATTGGCCTTGCGGACGCCATTCCCTCATGTATCGAGGCCGTAACCGCGGCAGGTGGTTTCATCAATGAAAAAGGCCGTTTGTGTTTTCCCCGCGCCCTGATTGAAGACACCATAGCCAGCGCCAACCGTTCATTTTCCATCTATGGCCAGACACCGACCCATGACCTTGAGCCCACCGGCAACAAGGTTTATTTTGGCACCGGCGGCGCAGCCGTTCATATTGTTGATCCGGTGACGCAGGAATATCGCGAATCAAACCTGCAGGATCTCTATGAGATGGCCCGCATTGTTGATGTGATGGATCACATTCATTATTTTCAACGCTGCATCGTTGCCCGCGACATGACCGGCGGCTTTGATCTCGATGTTAATACAGCGTATGCCTGTCTCAGCGGTACCACCAAACACGTAGGCACCAGTTTCGTCAGCACTGAGAGCGTTAAGGCCACTTTGGAGATGCTGCATATTATCGCCGGTGATGAAAAAACCTGGCGTCAACGACCGTTTCTCAGCCAGTCCAACTGTTTTGTTGTGCCCCCGTTAAAATTTGCCGTTGATGCCTGTCATTGCCTTGAGGCAGCTGTTCATGGCGGCATGCCGGTGTTGTTATTGTCGGCCGGACAGGCCGGGGCAACCGCTCCGGCAGCGCTCGCCACTACCATTATTCAGGCCTGGGCTGAAGTTTTGGCCGGCCTGACTTACGTTAATGCGATAAAACCCGGTGCCGTGGCAATCTGCGGCCCGTGGCCGTTTGTGTCTGATTTGCGCACCGGTGCCATGTCCGGTGGCAGTGGTGAACAGGCATTGTTGATGGCCGCCTGCGGCCAGATGGGCGGCTATTATAACCTCACCACCGGGGTAGCGTCTGCCATGACAGATGCCAAAACGCCCGATGCCCAGTCGGGTTACGAGAAAGGCTATAATCATGCACTTGTCGGCAATTCAGGTGCCAATATGATTTATGAATCCGCTGGCATGCATGCAAGTTTGCTCGGCGCGTGCAAGGAAAGTCTGGTGATTGACAACGATCTCATCGGGGCGGTGCAGCGCACGGTGCGCGGCATCGATGTCTCCGTCGATACACTGTCCATCGAAGGCATAAGAGAAGTGTGCGAACAAGGACCGGGGCATTATCTCGGCCAGCCGCAAACCCTTGATCTGATGGAGCGCGATTACGTCTATCCCGATCTTGCCGATCGCTCGACACCAAAAGAATGGGAAGAACTGGGCAAGCCGGTATTGCTGGAAAAGGCGGTAGAGAAAACCCGCGAAATCATCGATACTCATTTTCCCGATCATATTTCAGAGCAAAAGGATGAGAAAATCCGTGCGATGCTGGATATCAAATTGCCAAGGAAGGCCATGCAGGCAAACTCTTCGTAAGTGCTGTTGAATGATAGAGTGTGTTTTGCTTGACTTTCTCCAACATCAGACATAGTTTCCGCTCAATCTTCAAAGACGATTGCTAAACGTCTGAGACTGAAGTGCACAAGGAAAGTAATTTCCCGGAGGCACAATAGGTTAACATCCGCCAGCGAGTTTCGCCC
>CAZVAZ010000230.1:0-4300 GCA_964625235.1 uncultured Hyphomicrobiales bacterium | reverse complement strand
GTGGATTTACCCGCGCCATTGGCACCGAGGAGGGCAACAATGCCCCCCTCGGGAACGCTCAAGGAAACGCCTTTGAGAACCAGTATCACATGATCATAGATCACCTCGATATTATTCACTTCGAGCAATGATGCCGGTGTACTCATGAAATGTTTCCTTAGATTTTTTGTATTGTGCGCAACTTAACTGCAATCACGTGGTGTAATGCCGTTTTCTTTGGCAAATGCAGCAGCATCAGCCTCGATAAGCGGACGAACCACATCGCGCATCGGCGTAAAGCCTTTGTCACCGACACGGTCCCATTTGTTACCGCTGGCATCCCACTTCTGGACATAAACAATACCACCGCCACCTTCATGGTCTTCACAGGTAACTTTGACGTCACCCATGAAACCATCTAGGCCCAGTTCTTTCCAGCGCGCTGCATCTATGTTCAGATTTTCATAACCATAGCGAACCTGTTCACCAGTTACTTGTTTCACGCCAAATTTCTTCTGTGCAACAGTGATGGCTTCCGCGATGAAGACAGCATTGACCATGCCACGATTGTAGAGGACTTCGCCAATCCGCTTTTCATCTCCAGCGCCTTTTCCTGCTGCATATAAATACTTTTTAATATCAGCATGCGCAGAAAAATCAGCCCCGACAGAATGGAAATTGGTTGAAGTATATCCATCCGCACCCGCACCGGCAGGTACAGTGTCACTTTCCGTACCGGACCACCAGTTGCCGAGGAAGTTTTTCATCGGGAAGTTGATAGAAGCCGCTTCCTTGATGGCCACCTGGTTCATCACACCCCAGCCTGACATGAAAATATAATCAGGTTTAATGCGACGCACCTGAAGCCATGTGGACCTTTGCTCCTGACCAGGATGATCAACAGCCAGCAGGGTCAGATCATAGCCGAATTTTTTGGCCAGAATTTCCAGAGTGGGATTGGCTTCTTTGCCATAGGCACTGTTGTGATAGATATGAATGATCTTTTTACCTTTCAGACTATCCATGCCACCGCCAAGTGATCCAAAATATTTCACCACTGCTGATGCCTGGCTCCAGTAGGTGGTTGGGAAATTGAATATCCACTTGAATACCCTGCCATCCGCCGCTGATGTGCGGCCATAACCCATGGAGAAAATCGGAATTTTATCTTCAGAGGCTTTTGGAATAAGCTGATAAGTAATGCCGGTTGACAATGGGCTGAATGAAACAGCGCCCTTGGCTTTCAATTTTTCATAACATTCCACACCAACTGTGGTTTTATACCCGGTTTCACATTCTTCAACCTTGATTTTCGCACCACCAATACCTCCATCACGGGCATTCAAAAGCGCAAAATAATCCGCAATTCCATTAGCGAATGGGACACCGTTAGGCGCATATGGTCCGGTACGATAGACCAACGACGGTACCAGGATCTCCTGGGCAGCAGCAACATCTGCCACAACCATCGAACCTGACAATGCCAGAGCGGAAACAGCTCCCAGCGTAAATTTAGAAAGTTTCATTTTCATCCTCCCTAGAGCAATCTGCATTCAGACAAACACAGACCTGTCGCTCTATTGCTTACAATCAGATCAAATATTTCACATTCAGATAGTATCATTTGAATGCGGTTTGATCCACAGACGCATAACAGCTGGTATTAGTCATGTTCATGCTCCGGCACGCCACCGGCACATTTTTCGCAACCCGCCCCAGCCATAGGCGGTTATTGAACCAACCACTTTAATGTGGAAATGGCCAAATTCGTAATTTTTCTTTCACTATCTGCCACATCCGCGCCAATCCGTGCGGCTCAACAGCAAGAAAGAAAATAATAAGGGCACCAAAAACTGTAATCTCGATATGCTTGGCGGTTAAGGCGGTGAAACCAAATTCCCCCACAAAAATATTCGTCAACAGGATTGGCAATAGTACGATGAACGCAGCTCCCATAAAGGAGCCCATAACACTGCCCAATCCGCCTATAATAACCATAAACAGTATATTGAATGACAGGTTGATATCGAAGGCATCTGATTCGGCTGTTCCCAGCCAGACACTAAAGAACAAGGCACCCGCCACCCCCACATAAAAAGAACTGACTGCGAAAGCTTTCAACTTGGTGGCCAGAGGTTTAATGCCGATGATTTCAGCAGCAATATCCATATCGCGAATGGCCATCCACGCACGCCCGGTCGGTCCTCGCACCAGGTTTTTCGCCAGCAACGCCAGTACAACCACAAAACTTAATGCAAAAAAGTATCGCGCCACAGGTTCGGCCTTGGCGCTTGTGACAATCACGCCAAATATTTCCTTTGGCGGGATGGCAATAGAGCCTGAGGGGGAATAATTGACGAACCAACCGAATTTATTGAACATCCAGATCAGGAAAAACTGAGCCGCCAACGTGGCCACAGCCAGATAAAAACCTTTGATACGCAGACTTGGCAGCCCAAAAAGTATACCAACTCCAGCGGTAATGAGACCGGAAATCAAAATGACAAAAACGATATTCAACTCCGGCACATTGGTAGCCAGTTTATAGGATGAATAGGCCCCAACGGCCATAAACCCACCTGTTCCCAGTGAAATCTGCCCACAATATCCAACCAGAATATTAAGCCCGAGTGTGGCAAGAGAAAACACCAGAAAGGGAATGAGAATAACCTGAAACCAGTATTCCGATGCCATGAGCGGCACGGCAACAAAAGCCACAATCAGCCAGCCAAGAATAAACACCCGGTCCTGAAAAATCGGGAAAATTGCCTGGTCCGCCGAATAGCTCGTCTTGAACTGTCCTGTTTCGCGATACAGCATAACGCCTATATCCTCTCAATAATTTTTTCGCCGAACAGCCCCTGCGGCCGAAACATCAGGAACAACAGGGCAACAACATAGGCAAACCAGTTTTCAATCGCACCATTAACCAGCGGTCCCCAATAAACTTCTGCGACTTTCTCGCCGACACCAATGATAAGCCCGCCGACTATGGCACCGGGAATTGAGGTAAACCCGCCTAAAATAAGCACTGGCAGGGCTTTAAGCGCAATCAGCGAAAGCGAAAACTGCACCCCGCTTTTAGACCCCCACATAATACCGGCAACCAGGGCCACCAGACCGGCCACAGACCACACAGCAACCCAGATTGTTTTCAGCGGAATACCAACTGAAAGCGCGGCCTGGTGATCATCAGCTACCGCACGCAAGGCCCGGCCAATTTTGGTCTTCTGGAAGAAAATCGCCAAAATAGCCACCATGACTGCGGCAATACCGGCAGCCCACAGATCAAAAACCTGAACCAGCACGCCTTTAACTTCAAACGAACCGGTGGGAATACCCACATCGAGTGCTTTAACATCGGAACCCCACATCATGTCGCCGATACCTTCAAGCACAAAAGCAAGCCCGATAGTCGACATGAACATGATGATTTCTTCCTGGTTTACCAGGGGACGCAAAACAATACGTTCAACCGCATAAGCCAGCCCCACCATGACACCGCCGGTTGCAATCACCGCAGCCCAGATCGGCAGAGCCAGTGCTGAATAGGAATTCAAGGAAAACGGTATCGTACCCGTCATCAGCCCCACAAGCGTCGACGCGGCAAACAGGGCCAAAACACCTTGAGCAAAGTTAAAAACGCCTGACGCCTTGAAAATCAGAACAAAACCAAGCGCCACCAGCGAGTACATCACCCCGGCCGTCAATCCACCCAGTATCACTTCCACAAAGAAGGCCGGATACATAAACATATCAACAAAGGGTGCCACAAACACGGCGTTAAGCATTTCCATTCAACCTGTTTCCCACTTACTTGGAGACGCCCAGATAGGCATCAATGACATCCTGGTTGGCACTCACTTCATTCGGTGTGCCATCCGCTATTTTCTTACCGTAATTTAGAACCACAACCCGGTCCGACAGGTCCATAACCACGCCCATGTCATGTTCAATCAGTGCAATGGTTGTGCCGTACTGGTCATTCAGATCAATGATAAACCGCGACATATCGCCTTTTTCTTCGAGATTCATACCCGCCATCGGCTCATCCAGAAGCAACAGGTCAGGTTCCATCGCAATGGCGCGGCCAAGTTCAACACGTTTTTGCAAACCATAAGGCAAACGCCCCACGGGGGTTTTGCGGATCGCTTCAATTTCGAGAAATTCGATAATCTCCTCGACAACTTTCCGCTCTACCATTTCCTGTCGCTTGGCCGGTCCCAGATAAACCGCGTGCAACAGCATATCCACAGTCTGCTGCAAAATTCCTTCGCGCTGCTTCAACAAACGCCCGGTCATCAGGTTGTCCAGTGTCGAC
>CAZVAZ010000229.1:0-4306 GCA_964625235.1 uncultured Hyphomicrobiales bacterium | reverse complement strand
TGTCTTCGCCCTTGCGTTTCACCACCATGCGGCTGAAAGAGCACATGACATCATTTGGCGATACATTCAAAATACCCCAGCACGCCGAGGAAATTTCCGGCACATCAGCGCTATCATCCATTTCGGGGAATAAAACCAGAGCTCCGGCATCATTTGTATCGATATCATAATTGCGGGCCTTGAACAGCTTTTCATAACCTGAACGACCGGCATCTTCATCTTCATTCCAGCAGGTGCGGCCGGCTACGGAAATCTTGAAGCCGTTTTCGCTGAGCCAGTCGAGACCGGCGATGGCCGGCTCCCACGAGCGCGGCCCGCGTTCTATTTCATGGAGTTTTTGGCTGTAGTGATCAAGACTGACACGCAGGGCCAACCTGGCACCAAACTGTCGCCGCAGCTGAAGCAGTCCTTCCCTGATGCGCGGGCGCTGCATCGGACGCATGGCGTTGGTCAATACCAGCACATCAAGCCCACGGGTGAGCGCATCTTCAATCATCACCAGGATGTCAGGGTTCATGAACGGCTCACCGCCGGTAAATCCGATTTCATGTGTTTCAAGGCCAAGTGTGGCGATTTCGTCAAAAAAAGCAGAAGCCTCAGCAGCTGTGATATAGGTCAGCCGATCATTGGTCGGGCTCGATTCAATGTAGCAATTTACACATTCAATATTGCAAAGAGTGCCGGTGTTTATCCAAAAAGTCTCCAGGCGTTTCAAGGAAACAAAAGCGCGTTGTTCTCCATTGATTGTCCAGTCAGGATCACTGAATTTGAGTTTGGCAAAAGGGGCAGTACCCGGTCGCTCAGAATATGCTGTATCTGTCATGGCGGCAACCTATCACAGCTGGAAACCAGTTCTACAAAAAACCACTTCCGATCAATTTAAATTGTAGTTGGTATTTTGAGGTTTTATCCGCTCTCTTTTTCCTGCACTGAAAGTCTGCGGCCATGGCTGGTTTTTTCCCAGTAAAACGGTTTAAAAATCAACTGCCACAGGCCCATGTAGGCACCGGCAGAGACTAACAGCCAGTAAATTGGCATGAAAAATACCGTTGCAACGAGGGAGTGATGCCCGCGTCTTTCCAAAGCGTAGGCACCGGCGAGCATGCTGAAAAAATATCCGGCAAAAAATATGAAGAAGTTTGCAATCTGCAGAGTTAAACCGCCAGGCCACGCGCCATTGCCACCTGAGATTTGCTGAAACAGAGCATACCCTGTCCATAAAATGAAAACCGGATGCAGCAGAGCAGCGACCAGAATACCGCCAAAAATTATCTGAAAGCCGAAAAATCCGCGCGCACCGAGGTCTTTATAGAGTTGCACCGGCTGGCGCATATGAACCAGGTAAGTCTGCATCCAGCCCTTGAGCCATCGTGAGCGTTGCTTGATCCATCCCCTCAGTTCTCCCACGGCTTCCTCTTGCGTGGTTGAGGGTATAACATCACTGGTAAATCCCAACCGGCTCAACCTGATCCCCAGATCTGCATCCTCCGTCACATTGTGCGGGTCCCAGGCGCCAAGTTTGCGTAAAATTCCTGTCCTGAAATGATTGGAGGTGCCGCCCAGGGGAATAGGAATGTCAAGCCACTTTAAAAACGGCAGGATGAGGTCAAACAAAACCGAATATTCAACCGTAAACTGCCGCGTCAGCCAATTGTCACTGGGGTTGTAAAAGTTCAGTCGCGCCTGAATGCACGCAAGATTTTCCGGCCCGTTTTTAAAAGCCGCCAACGCTTCCAGCAACTGTCCGGGATGAGGAATATCTTCAGCATCATAGACAACCACATACTCTCCACGGGCAAACTGCAGACCCAGGTTCAGGGCTTTGGGCTTGGTTTTGGGCAAGGCGTGGGGGACGATGACAATCTCGAAATTATCCGGCAGGTTGAGCGCTTTTGCCGCATCAATGGTGACTTGATCGTCTTCTTCAAGCAACAGTTTGATATCAAGTTTGGCTGCCGGATAGTGCAGTGCTTTCAAGGCATTGCTTAACTGCGCCAGCACGGCTGCTTCCCGGTACAGCGGCACAAGAATTGTATAGACCGGCAAATCCGCGGCCATGGCTGAAGGCGCAGTCGTGTTGCGGCTGGCCTGCTCATAAAACGGTGCATAGACCAAAGCCGCCGCCCTTAAGAGGATCAGGGCGGAAAACCAGATTGAGAACACAATATTTGCGCTGGTGAAAGCAGCATTTGGCCAATAAAAGGCAACTGAGGCAAAAAGCACGCAAGCCAGCATCGCGATAATTATCTGAGCCCATGACATCCGCACCCGGGCGGAAAATTCCGGTGCCCATCTGGCAAGTTTTACAGTCGCTCTGGCGCACAGTGTCCGGCCATATCTGTTGAGGAAAAAAGTGCGGTGATCTCGAGCCGTTAATATCGCACTGAAACGACCCAACTGAAAGGATTGCCGTCTGGTTGCGGCATCCTGTGGTAAATCGAGGCTGGCTGAAGCATAAAGCGGCGATGGATTATCCTGCAGGAGAACAAGCTGATTTTGCAATAGATAATCCAGCTGACGTTCAGTGGTGATTTCAGGTGTTTTTCCCAGAGTTGAAATATCAAGCAGGGGAAGTTGAAGTGACTGGCTGAAATCATCATAAATATCGCGACTGACGCATCCTCCCTGAGCGATCAGTACATCGCCCAAAGGCGCTTGCCATTGCTGCGCATTATCCATTGCTGCAGACAATCTGTCACTGGAAACAGTGCGATTACCCCGAAGAACCTCGCTGAATGCAGGCGAATAGGCCCGTGTATCAGTCAACGCCTCCGGCTTAACCGTAGAGGTGGGATAATCTAGCGCTTGTATTTTCTGCGGCCCGAAAGATAAAACATCAGGCTTTCGATCATCGGCATCAATCCGAGTGATGTCACTCACGCTTATACTTTCAATAAAGTAGTATTGTATTAAAAAACCCAACTAAGGTATTATTGTACACGTAAATATAGGCGCGTAAACCGGTTACATCAAATAAATCAAAGAATTATACTATAGATTGTAATTTTAATACTTAACACGCTATAAGTGCTGTGGATTTGACGCAAAACTGATATAGGTGAATCAGTAACAAAGATGGTTCTTGATCACATGATGAAACCCTGCTTGATTTTTGCGATAGCAACTCTGCTGTCCGGCCTTCAGGCCACTGGTGCACTGGCGCAATCCGCGCCGACGAACGTACCGGCAGTTGAAGAGGTCGACGCGACAGCACCCGAAGTGCCTGCCTTGAACCAGTTGCGTTTCATCACCGATAATGATTACCCGCCATTTAACTACATCGATGAAAGCGGCAGGCTTGTCGGATTTAATGTTGAACTCGCCAAAGCCATTTGCACTGAGCTGAAGGTTCGTTGTTCAGTACAGGCGTTAGTCTGGGACCGCATGATAACCGCTATTGAAAATGATGCGGCTGACGCAATTATTGCATCCCTGGCCATAACCAGAAGAAATCGTCGGCGGGTCACTTTCTCGCGCCAGTATTACCAGACGCCGGCCCGTTTTGTGTCGCGAAAAAGCGATGGCTGGAAAGACATAACGCCCGAAATTTTAGCCGGAAAGCGCATTGGCGTGGCTAAAAACACCAGCCATGAAGCCTATTTGAAGGCCTTTTTCAAAACATCTGAAATAACGAGTTTTGACACCCCCGATAAAGCCCGTCAGGCTCTCATTGATGGCAAGGTGGACACGGTTTTTGGCGATGGCGTAAGTCTGATGTTCTGGCTCAATGGCATAGCGTCGAACAAATGTTGCACATACTCGGGCGGCGCTTTTACCGAAAGCAAGTTTTTTGGCGAAGGCGTTGGAATTGCCGTCAAAAAGAACAATTCACAATTGCTCAAGGTCATCAACAACGGTCTCGATCAAGTGCAGAAAAGCGGTCAGTTTCAAAAACTGTTCAAGCGCTACTTTCCCATGAGCTTTTATTAACAGTATATGCGTAAGGCGTTTGATCCACCCCTTACCCCTTACCCCGTCTTACCGGCGAAAGCCGGTATCCGGGCAGCACGGCATGATCCTGGGGCTCTGGATACCGGCTTTCGCCGGTATGACGGAAGAGGGTTTGATAAAATAGTGCCCTAATCCCTGAACCTGAGCACGCGTTTTATCTGCCTGAAGGGCAACATTAGCGACCAGATCAGCCTGGATGGGTTTTTCGACTGATACGACGTCAGGCCAATCTGCATGCGGTCGTGGCCCAGTTCGGGGGTTTCGGTATAGGTGCCAAACAACCGGTCCCAGACAGACAGGTTGAAACCATAGTTGCTGTCGGTCTCCCGCACCAGGGTTGAATGGTGGATGCGAT
>CAZVAZ010000228.1:0-4307 GCA_964625235.1 uncultured Hyphomicrobiales bacterium | reverse complement strand
ACCGGCGTGCGGGGAGGCGCGAGGGCGCCGGTTATAGGACCTCGGTTCGGATTAAAAACCGACCCGTGGGGGCGCGAAGTTTCAGATGTGGTCAAAGAGCAAGGGGAGTGGGCGTATGGCCCGGCGCTGGATCAGCAGATGAGTGGGGCGAAAATTATGCGAACCCTTGGCTGGTCTCCCAAGTTTACCAACGTTTTGGCGGAAATTGGATAGAATTCACAAAAATTTCTTCAAACACACACCTGTTTTCTATATTTCAACTTGACTGCGTAGTATGGTACGGAGTGCAATGTGTGAAAAATGGAAGCACATATGAAAATAAGTCAAATTGCCAAAAGCGCCGGTGTCGGTGTTGAAACCGTGCGGTTTTATGAGCGCAAGAAACTGATTGAGCAACCGCGCAAACCTGTCAGTGGTGGTTTTCGCGCCTACCCGAGCGAGGTTGTCACTCAGATCAGGTTTATCCGGCGCGCCCAGAACCTGGGTTTTTCCCTGAAAGAAGTTAAAGACCTGATGTCACTGCGGATTGACCCCCGGGCTGATTGTGGTGATGTCCGGCTGCGTGCAGAAGTAAAACGCCAGGAAGTTATTGAAAAAATTGAACAGCTGCACCGTGTACGTGATGCGCTTGATACGGTTATCAATGCCTGTCCGGGACGCGGCTCGACGAGCACCTGTTCCATTCTGGGTGAGTTGGAAAAAGGTCAAAACTCATGAAACATCATAAGACCAATACAAGGCGAAATCTTTTACGGACGGGGATATTTTTAACGGCTTTGTTAGTTGCCGCCCCCTCAGCCATGGCCAGAACTTATACTATCTGGGTCGATGGTCTGGCTTGTCCGTTTTGCTCCTATGGCATTGAAAAACAACTGAGCAAGCTGCCTGGTGTCAATTCGGTGAAAACCAATATCAAGTCAGGAACAGTGACAGTGAATACCAAAGGTGACGAGAAGATTGCTGACGCCGAATTACGGGCCGCGGTGGACCGGGCCGGGTTTAGCGTCAGGAAAATCAAGTGAAAACCATGAAACTTAGCGCAATTTTGTCCGGGCTTTTTTTGTTTGGCACCAGCATTCCTGTTGTTGCCGCACCGCAGACCTTCAATACTGCGCTGCCGGTGGCGGAAGGTGAATTCATTTTCCGCCAGCAGTTTTTCAATAAAAAAGCCAATAATGATCCGGGCCTTACCAATCGCGATGTCAATGTGCTGGGCAGTGTTTCGGTGCTTGGGTATGGTATTATAAACGACCTTTCAATTTTTGGCGTGGTGCCGTTGCTCGACAAAACCCTTAACGTGACACCTCTGGGTGGCGTGCGCACCAAACGCACTACCAGCGGCTTTGGTGATGCGCGCCTGTTTGCGCGCTATACGGTATTCAAGCAGAATGCACCGGGACGCACATTTCGCATAGCACCATTTGCGGGTATTAAAATGCCAACCGGAAAAAGCCGGGTGAGTGATGCTCTTGGCACTTTGCCGGCGACGCTGCAGCTTGGTACAGGTTCCTGGGATCCATTTGGTGGTATTGTTGCAACCTGGCAGACGCTTGATTATGAGATTGATGCGCAAGTCAGTTACAAGCTCAATACAAAGGCCAATGGCTTTACCTTCGGCAATGAAATGCGCCTTGATGCCTCCCTGCAATACCGCTTATGGCCGCAGGAATTAGGCGATGATACACCAGGCTTTCTCTATGGTGTTCTGGAAGCAAATTTTCTCTATCAGGAAAAGAACCGCACCGGGGGTGTGGCGCTGGCAAATTCGGGTGGCACCCGTTTGTTTGCAGCACCGGGGCTGCAATATGTCACGCGGCGCTGGATTGCTGAAGCCATCGTACAGATACCGGTGTTTCAGGACCTTAACGGAACAGCGCTGAAGGACACTTTCACCGTGCGTACCGGGTTTCGGGTGAATTTTTGACAATAAAAAATGAAGCGTAAATCGATTTTCAAGGCAATACTGGCAAGCCTTGGGTTTCTTGCTGTTTTTATCGTCCTGGCGGCACTGGCTTTTATCCCGTTTGCCAAAGAACCTTCTTATCAATTTGTCACCACATGGGGGGCACCGGGAAGTGAGGCCGGACAGTTTAATGACCCAACCGGGTTGGCACTGTCAGGCAATGAATTGTTTGTGTCAGATGCGCGCAACGGGCGTATTCAGGTGTTTGATCTTGACGGTAAATTCATCCGCAGCTTTGGCAAAAACGGTAACAAGCGTGGCGAGTTGGGCCGGCCGATGAGCCTTGCCGTTTTTGGCGGTGAAATCTTTGTGCCGGAATATTTTAACGACCGCATTCAGGTTTTTGATCTTGCCGGGAATACCAAACGCATCATCGGCACCAGTGGTTCAGGCCCGGGTGAGTTTAATGCGCCGGGTGGTGTTGCCGTTGATGGCAATGGCAGGATTTATGTGGCTGATTTTTATAATCACCGTATCCAGCAGCTTAACAGTGGCGGCACCTATATGCGTCAGTGGGGGATGACTGGAAAATCAGGCATCGGGTCGGGGCAATTTGGCTATCCCACGGATGTTGCCATAGGTGCCAATAACAAGCTTTATGTGGCAGACGGATATAATGACCGGATACAGGCGTTTGATTCAAACGGTAATTTTTCGTCCAGGTGGGGCGGGCCGCTGGCCATGAATATTTCCGGCCCGTTCAATGGCTGGTTTGCGACTGTAACAAGCGTTGCCACCGACAATGCGGGCAATGTATTTGTCGCTGATTTCTACAATAGCCGTGTCCAGAAATTTTCAGCCGACGGAACGTTTTTATCGAGCTTTGGTGTCAAAGGCAGCGGACCGGGGCAGTTTTTATATCCGATTGCTCTTGCCATCAGCGATGACGGTAGTGTTTTCGTCGCTGATTACGGTAACAATCGCATCCAGAAATGGCAGCCGGGCCAATAGGTTTTGTCGCGATCCGCTGTTATTTCAAAACTTGCCCAACTCTTTTGCCCGATGTATGTCATAAAGCTATGATAAATTCTAAAACTCCTGTGACCATCCGCACCATTGCCACGATCAGTATCGCCGTGGCTTTTGTGGTTTTGGGGGTCAAGTATATGGCCTATCGCACCACCGGGTCGGTGGCGTTTTATTCGGATACGCTTGAGAGTATTGTCAATGTTCTGGCCGCGATTACCGCACTGGCGGCGATCATCATTTCGGCCAAGCCTGCTGATAAAGAACATCCCTTTGGCCATCACAAGGCAGAGTTGTTTTCAGCCACGTTTGAAGGTGCTCTCATTATGGTTGCAGCCCTTTTTATTGTGCGTGAATCCTATGAAGCCCTGAGCAACCCCAGAACCCTCAATGAGCCGGTTCTGGGCCTGTTGATAAATGGCGGGGCAACTGTTCTCAATGGCGCATGGTCGGCTTTTTTAATCAACAGAGGCCGCAAATGGCGCTCTCCGGCGCTGCTTGCCGATGGCCAGCACCTTCTGGCCGATGTGTGGACATCTGTGGGGGTTTTTGTCGGAATATCGGTGGCGGTGATTACCGGGTGGGCAATTCTCGATCCTCTCATAGCGCTGGCCGTGGCCGCTTATATTCTGTGGAGCGGATATCACATTGTTTTAAGTTCCCTGAGCGGGTTGCTGGATGAAGCGGCCCCGCCGGAAATTCAGGAGCGCGTCAGATCAGCGATAAAAACCTATGGTGAGGGCGCACTGCAGGCCCATGATATTCGAACCCGACATGCGGGCCGCGTGGTGTTCGTGGAATTTCATCTTGTGGTCCCCGGCAATATGTCTGTGGCTGATTCTCACAAAATCTGTGATCGCATTGAAGCAGCACTGGAAAAAGAAATTCAGGGTACCGATATCGTCATTCATGTGGAGCCCGAACATGAGGTGAAGGTGACGGCGGAAGATGCGATTGATCTTTAGATTGGAAAGTCCTGAAGCTAACCTGCCCGCCCGATTGGATATTGTAAAACCCTCTACAAACAAAGGCATAATGTTGAAAACATGTTCGGAAGGCTCAAAGACCGGCGGCGGGCCGCAGCACTATATGACGGTTGCGCCAATACCTTCTTCTCAGCAATATGTTTTGCTGCTATCGTCATATGGTGGATTTAATGAGTCCTGAGCCTGGTAATACCTGCGTCTATATAAAAGACCAATCACACTCGTTACAGATCACACCCAATACCCCATTTGGAGGTTGTACATGAAAGCAGTTGCACTCATCCGTTATTTGCCCATAGAAAATCCAAATTCATTCCTTGATGTGAAATTGCCAAAACCACTCCACAAGGCCATGATATTCTGGTCGCGGTTAAAGCCGTTGCCGTAAATCC
>CAZVAZ010000227.1:0-4321 GCA_964625235.1 uncultured Hyphomicrobiales bacterium | reverse complement strand
TCCGGCTATCGGCATAGATTTGCGTGTGGGCCTTATCAAATTCGATAAAGGCATTCTCCGTCGGTATTTCAGCTCCTTCTGGCACCAGCAGTTTTATTGATTGATCTTTATGCATGGTTTCTACAATGCTGAAGCGTCCGGCATCGCTGGTGCGTATAATTTTTACCGCAAGACCGGATTTGGCGAATTGTATGAACTCGGGGCGAATGCCGATTTCAAGACTGGTGCCGGCTGGAGGTGTCTGTTTGATCGGGCTGGCGGAAATTACCTCACCGGCCAGTACCGGCTTGCCATTATCAAGTTCACAGCTCAGAATATTCATGCCGGGAGAGCCGATAAAATGACCGACGAAAGTATGTTGCGGTTTTTCAAATAATTCAACCGGGGTGCCAATCTGCACCACAGTACCATCATACATGACGACAACTTTATCGGCAAACGTCAGCGCTTCGGTCTGGTCATGTGTGACGTAGATCATGGTGGTGCCGACCTGTTGATGCAGCTCCTTGAGCTTGGAGCGCAACTGCCATTTGAGATGGGGATCAATCACGGTTAAAGGTTCATCGAACATGATGACATTGACATCGGCGCGCACCAGTCCCCGGCCTAAAGAGATTTTCTGCTTGCCATCGGCGCTCAATCCAGCCGCGCGCCGGTGCAGGGTGTCGGTGAGGTCGATCATTGCGGCTATCTGGCGCACGCGCTGATCAACAGCGTCACCTTCAAGCCCGCGATTGCGAAGCGGAAATGCCAGATTGTCATAGACACTCATGGTGTCGTAGACCACGGGGAACTGAAATACCTGGGCAATATTGCGTTGATCCGGCATCAGGCCGGTTACATCTTTTTGATCAAAAAGCACGCTACCTTCGGTCGGTATCAACAGGCCGGAAATGATGTTGAGAAGCGTGGTTTTACCGCATCCTGAAGGCCCCAGCAGGGCATAGGCGCCGCCGTCTTCACATTCGAAACTCAGGTGTTTCAAGGCCCAGTCATCATCATTTTCAGGGCGTTCACTGTAGGAGTGTTTCAGATTCTGCAAGGTAATATGTGCCATCGTCAATTATACCTCATGCCCGCACCAGTTGCTCATTACCGTCAAAATACAGGCACCTGTCGGTTTGAATATAAAAAGAGTTGATGGTCTCGCGATCATAGGCATGGATGCCTGAGGCCTGTGACACCCATGACAAATCATCAAGGCTGAAATGAATTGTGCTTTCCGAGCCGCTCAGTTCGGTTACCAGGATTTTGCCTTCGATTTGGGCTGAATTGCCATCTGTCTCAAACGGCAATATGTGATGCGGCCTGATGCCCAGGGTGTAGGGGCCATCGGCCATCTGGTGCAGGTTTTTGTCCAAAATCCAGCTGACGGAATTGTTGAGGATAATGCGGTTGTCCTGCTTGGTGACAGGTGCAATGTTTATGGGCGGGTCGGAGAATACCTGCGCGGTTTTTAAATTTGCGGGTGCCCGGTAAATCTCATCTGTTTTACCAAAATGGGTAATGCCACCTTCATGCAAACAGGTGGTATGTCCCCCCAACAACAGGGCTTCCATCGGTTCTGTTGTGGCGTAGACGACGCAGCACCCTCGATTTTCAAACATTTTTGGTAGTTCTTCACGCAGTTCTTCACGCAACTTAAAATCAAGATTGGCCAAAGGTTCATCGAGCAAAACCAGATCGGCCTGTTTGACCAGGGCGCGGGCCAGAGCTGTGCGTTGTTGTTGGCCACCGGAAAGTTCGGCTGGTTTGCGCCCGAGCATGGGCGTCATCTTCAACATTTCGGCGATAGCTTCCACCTGCCGGGTGATTTCAGCTTTGCCCATGCCGATTACGCGCAAGGGGGAGGCAATGTTTTCAAAAACATTCATATTGGGGTAATTGATGAACTGCTGGTGAACCAGTGAAACATTACGCTTTTGTACCGAAGTGCCGGTGACATTCCTGCCATTAAACCAGATTTCGCCTGTGGTCGGCTTTATCAGGCCGGCCATTATCTGCATCAATGTTGTTTTGCCGGCCAGTGTGGTGCCAAGCAGGATGTTGAAGCCGGTCTGCCCGAACTCGAGGGTGGTGGGATAAATATGAGTTTGCGCCCCCACATTCAACGACACGTCTTTGAAAACCAGCGTCATGGGCACTTAACACCAAGGCAAAAAGTTACGGTAACAGAAAACCGGAGGAGGTTGCAGGAACACTCCCCCGGTCTTTCACTTCCAGGACTATTATTTAGCCCAGCGCTTGATGAGCTCATCATAAGCGATGGTTTCACCTTGTGGCTTCTCGTTGACCTTAGCCTTTGGCGAACCAGGCCTGTTGAGCCAGATTGCGGGGTCTATCTTCGGGTTCAGCCGCGGGCCGCAACCACCGTAGATTTTGGCTTTTTCGTCAGCGGCCTGCATGCGGGCCATAACGCTGTCCATTTCTCCGGCTAGGCGGTCCATCGCCTGTTGAGGAGTAAATGTGCCAGAGTTGACGTCACCAATATTCTGCCACCAAAGCTGTGCCAGTTTTGGATAATCCGGCACATTAACACCGGTTGGCGTCCAGTTGATCCGGTCCGGTGAGCGGTAAAACTCAATCAATCCGCCCAACTTGGGTGCGCGTTTGGTGAAGCTTTCATCCATGATCGTGGATTTGCGGATGAAAGTAAGGCCTACCTGGCTCTTTTTCACGTCTACGGTTTTGGAGGTCACAAACTGGGCATAAAGCCAGGCTGCCTTGCGACGTTTAACCGGTGTGGATTTGAAAATCGTCCAGGAACCGGCATCCTGATAGCCTAGTTTTTGTCCTTTAACCCAATAAGGACCATGCGGTGACGGTGCCATCCTCCAAAGCGGATTACCATCGTCATCCACAGTGTTGTTGCCCTCGCTCTTGGGGGCAACCATCGTGGCGGTAAAGGCTGTGTACCAGAAAATCTGCTGGGCTACATTACCAGAAGCCAACGCGGGCAGTGATTGATAGAAATCATAATCCGCTGCACCGGGAGGGGCGTATTTCCTCAACCACTCATCCCATTTGCGAATGGCATATACTGCGGCAGGACCATTGGTGGCGCCACCGCGAGAGACAGAGGCACCAACGGGATTGCAAGAGCCTTTTTCCATGCGAATGCCCCATTCATCAACCGGGACACCATTGGGAAGGCCTTTTGAACCGGCACCGGCCATGGACAGCCAGGCATCGGTCATGCGCCAGCCAAGATCTGGTGCACGTTTGCCATAATCCATGTGACCATAGATGCGCTTGCCATCGATGTTCTTGACATAAACGGAGAAAAACTCGGCAATATCTTCGTACGCCGACCAGTTAACCGGCACGCCAAGTTCATACCCATAGCGGTCTTTAAAACGCTTTTTGAGATCAGCACGCTGGAACCAGTCGTAGCGGAACCAGTAAAGATTGGCGAACTGCTGGTCAGGAAGCTGATACAGCTTGCCATCGGGACCGGTTGTAAAAGATTTGCCGATGAAATCATCGAGATCCAGTGTGGGCGAGGTTACATCCTTGCCTTCACCTGCCATCCAGTCAGTCAGATTGACGGCAAGCTGGAGACGCGAATGGGTTCCGATCAAATCGGAATCATTGACGTAGGCATCATAAAGATTGCGCCCGGTCTGCATCTGGGTCTGTACCGCCTGCACCACTTCACCTTCGCCTAAAATCTGGTGATTGACTTTTATTCCGGTGATTTCTTCAAATGCTTTTGTCAGGATTTTTGATTCGTAATCATGTGTGGGAATACCTTCGGACAGCACATTAATTTCCATGCCCTTGAAGGGTTCAGCCGCTTTGATGAACCACTCCATTTCCTTCATCTGTTCACTTTTTGACAGTGTCGAAGGCTGGAATTCAGTTTCCACCCATTTTTTAGCTTCTTCTATTCCCGCCCATACAGGTGCAGAAATAGCCAGCGCTGCCACTAAAGTAAGCGCAGATATCATTACTTTCTTCATAGATATACCTCCCGGATTTATTATTATTTACAAAAGATGATCTTAAAGAAAATGAATGTCAATGGAATAGTATAGAACGCTGATTGTTCAGAATTGAGACGGCTGGCCATAGAGCGGCTGGCTTTAGGGCACAGTTTTACTCATCAATTCATCCGAAAAATCCTTGTCTGTACCAATCTGAGACTGAAAACGGTGGCATGAAAATTGCTGCTGACTTTGCAGTGTTTATAGATATTCTCAAAAAGGAGCGCGGCTATGAAGAATGCAATGAAAAGCGGTGAGAACGTTGTCGATTGGACAAAAATGCGCAAAAGCGAGACAAATTCAGCATTTCGGTCCGGCGATAGCGAGAAAATCGT
>CAZVAZ010000226.1:0-4352 GCA_964625235.1 uncultured Hyphomicrobiales bacterium | reverse complement strand
TTTCAAACTGAGTGTTTAGCAAAAAATGCAACAGATAACACTGGTACAAATTGCTTTATTTTTAGCCGCCGCAGCGATTGCCGCCCCTATTGCCAAGCGGCTGAAAATCGGTGCTGTTTTAGGCTACCTTGTTGCCGGTATTTTTATCGGTCCTTACGGCATCGGCAATGTTGCTTCAATCTATAATGTGGAATCGATTTTACACATTGCTGAATTTGGCGTGGTTTTATTGCTGTTCCTGATTGGCCTGGAACTGAGACCGGTGAGATTGTGGTCGATGCGGACTTCAATTTTCGGGCTCGGCGGCGCGCAGTTTTTTATTACCGCCGCGCTATTGTCACTGGCAGGTTACTGGGCGGGATTTTCGACCTCCATTGCCATATTGCTGGGGTTTGCCATGGCGTTGTCATCGACCGCTTTTGCTTTGCAAATTCTGGAGGAAAAAGGTGAGTTAACCACGCGCCATGGGCGGTTGTCATTCTCGATCCTGCTGTTTCAGGATCTCGCCGCTATTCCGCTGCTGGCGGTTGTGCCATTGCTGGCGGTGTTCACAAACGTTGGTGTGGAAGGCGCAAGCCTGTGGCCGATATTCTGGGCGGTTGGCACCATTGTACTGGTTGTTCTGATTGGCCATTTTCTGCTTGAGCGGTTGTTTCAACTGGTTGCCGCAACAGATGTAAGAGAGGCCATGACGGCATGTGCTCTTTTGACGGTGGTTAGCGTTGCATTGTTGATGGAATGGGCCGGATTGTCGGCTGCTCTTGGGGCGTTTATTGCCGGTGCTCTGTTGGCGGATTCGTCTTTTCGCCATCAGATTCAGGCTGACATTGCGCCTTTTGAAGGATTGTTGATGGGGTTGTTTTTTACCGCCATCGGCATGTCGCTGAATTTTGGATTGCTAGCGAGCCTGCCGGGAAGAGTCATGGTGTTTGTGCTGGCGCTTCTGGTGATTAAATTCAGCGTTATTTACCTGCTGGGGCGGTGGTGGAAGCTCGACGGCGGGCCTTCACGGCGAATGGCTCTGGTCTTGTCGCAGGGCGGTGAATTTGGCTTTGTGGTTTTTGGACTGGCAGCGGGCGGCGGTCTCATTGAGCGCGAACTGGCTGATTTTCTGGCGTTAACAGTTACATTGTCGATGGTGGCCACACCGTTTTTACTGCTGCTCGATGAGGCCGTAACACGGAACAAGAAAGGCAGTGAGCCGGACTTTGTTGCCCCGCCGGAAAACTCCGGACATGTGATAATCGCGGGCTTTGGCCGCATGGGGCAGATTGCAGCGCGGGTGTTGCAGGCCAAGAAAATCCCTTATACCGGGCTTGATCTGAGTTCAACACAGGTTGATTTTGTGCGCAAGTTCGGCAATAAAATCTATTATGGTGATTCATCCAGGCTTGATATTTTAAAAGCCGCCCATGCCGACAAGGCTTCGGCCTTTGTACTGACAGTGGATGATGTTGAGGCCTCGCTCAAAACCGCTGCCGTGGTGCGTCAGAATTTTCCTGATCTTACCATCTATGCCCGTGCGCAAGACCGCCAGCATGTGCATCGCCTGCTTGAACTGGGGGTTGAGCACATTCACAGAGAAGCGTTTTTATCTTCTCTGGAGCTTACCCGCGATGTGCTGTTTGGTATCGGCCTGCCGTATGGTGAGGCAGAAGAGACGATTGAAACCTTCCGCCAGCATGACAGCCAAAGACTGTATGAAGACTACAAGCATTATACGGATGATGAAAAACTGCGCAAAGGGGCGTTGTCGGGCGCAAAAGAGCTGGAGGAATTGTTTGTTCGCGATGCTGCCGTGCAGCCCCTGAAAACAGAAACCGATGAAGAAACCTGACCTTAAGAGGCTTAACAATGCTCGCTAATGACCCTCTGTTACAGCCATTTCAACTCAAGCACCTGACCTTGAAGAACCGGCTCATGTCGACAGCACACGAACCTTCTTATTCTGAAGACGGTCTGCCAATGGATCGGTATCGCCTCTATCATGTGGAAAAAGCCAAGGGCGGCATTGCTTTGACGATGACGGCGGGTTCGGCAATTGTCTCGCAGGATTCGCCAGCACCATTCGGCAATCTTCACGCCTACAAGGATGAAATTGTCGCACCGTTAAAACGATTGACGGATGAATGTCATGAATATGGCACAGCGGTTATGATCCAGATTACTCATCTGGGGCGCCGCACCAACTGGAACCATTCCGACTGGCTGCCGGTGGTGGCACCTTCGCGCGTGCGTGAAGCCGCGCACCGCACGTTTCCAAAACCGGCTGAAGAATGGGACATTGAGCGCATTATCAGGGATTATGCCGCGTGCGCACAGCGCATGGCAGCGGCTGGTCTTGATGGTATCGAGATTGAAGCCTACGGTCATTTTCCCGATCAGTTCTGGTCACCGGCAACGAATTTCAGGGAGGATGAATACGGTGGTTCGCTGGAAAACCGTATGCGGTTTTCATTGCAGGTCTTTGCCGCTATACGCGCGGCAGTTGGACCTGAATTTATTGTCGGCACACGCCTGGTGGTTGATGAAGACTGGGAAAAGGGGCTTTCACGCGCAGAAGGTCTGGAAATTGCCCGGGCTCTGGTGGCGACGGGAGATATTGATTTTCTCAATGTTATCAAAGGCCATATTGATCATGATGCAGCCTTGGCCAATGTTATTCCGATACAGGGGATGGCGTCAGCACCGCATCTGGATTTTGCCGGAGAAGTTCGCGCGGACACTAAATTCCCGGTTTTTCATGCCGCCCGCATTGCTGATGTGGCAACGGCGCGTCATGCCATTGCCACAGGCAAACTGGATATGGTGGGCATGACCCGGCCGCATATGACGGACCCGCATATTGTTCGCAAAATTATGGCTGGTCGTGAGGATGACATTCGCCCCTGTGTCGGAGCCACTTATTGTCTTGACCGGATTTATGAAGGCCATGAAGCTTTGTGTATTCACAACCCGGCAACGGGGCGCGAAAGCACGATGCCGCATATTATTGCAAAATCCGAAGGGCCGAAAAAATCGATTGTGGTTGTGGGCGCTGGTCCCGGTGGTCTGGAGGCGGCAAGAGTGTGTGGTGAGCGCGGCCACAAGGTGATTGTTGTTGAGGCGGCTGACAGGGCCGGTGGCCAGGTTTTGCTGGCGGCACGGACACAGCGGCGGCGCGAGCTTGTAGGCATTATTGACTGGCGCTTAGCCCAATGTGAGCAGCTTGGGGTTGAATTCAGGTATAATCTGTTTGCAGAAAAAACCGATGTGATTGAACTTGAACCCGACATCGTCATCATTGCCACTGGAGGAATTCCAGATACGGAAGTTCTTGAAGCGGGCAATGAATTAATCGTCAGCAGCTGGGATATTCTTTCAGGTGAGGTTAAGCCGGCTGACAAGGTTCTGGTGTTTGATGATCATGGCGCACACCCCGGCATGCAGGCAGCCGAAATGATTGCGCTGTCGGGATCGCAGTTGGAAATTATCACACCGGAACGTTATTTCGCCCCCGAAATAGGCGGCTTAAACCATGTGCCTTATGCAAAATTGTTTGGTGAAAAAGAAGTGCGAATAACCATCAATTCAAGGCTGCTTGGCGTGGAGCGTGAAGGCAACAGTCTGAAAGCTGTGATTGGCAGCGATTATACATCGGCAACACAGATACGCTATGTGGATCAAGTGGTGGTCGAACACGGAACCATACCGCTGGATGATATTTATTTTGACCTCAAGGCAGGTTCGCTAAACCGTGGTGAAGTCAACTACCAGGCTTTGATAAATGGCGAACCACAAAGCATTGAGGCCAATAAGGAGGGGGGCTACAGGCTGTTTCGCATCGGTGATGCTGTTTCCAGCCGCAATATTCACGCGGCAATTTATGATGCACTACGCCTGTGCAAGGAATTTTGAAGACTCACCAGATTGAAAGAAGATTTCCGCCTGTGCGGAAATGACGAGAAAATACAGGCGTCCGGGTTTTAATCCAGACGCCTGTAGATGTATTCGTAGTCGTTAATGCCAAGGGTTCTATTGTGCCGCTGCTGCCTGCAGTCGTTCGGCGGCCTGTTTTGAGGCGAGGGCCTGGACGGCCTTTTGAACTTTTTCAAAGGCGCGCACTTCAATCTGGCGAATGCGTTCGCGGCTGACGCCAAACTCATGGCTCAGTGTTTCCAGGGTCATGGGTGAGTCTTCGAGGCGGCGGGCTTCAAAAATGCGCCGCTCGCGCTCATTGAGCTTATCAAGGGCATTAGACAACATGGCGGAACGCTGAGTGCTTTCTTCAGATTTCGCCAGCATTTTTTCCTGGTCGGGAGTTTCATCAACCAGCCAGTCCTGCCACTCGCCACCTTCAGAATCAGCGCGCA
>CAZVAZ010000225.1:0-4397 GCA_964625235.1 uncultured Hyphomicrobiales bacterium | reverse complement strand
CGTCGCATTCAGGCGCTAACCATCATCTCGGGCGCAGTGCGATTAAGGAAATGGCCCACCAGATTATCGCCATCGAAGCAATGACCGATTATGACAAGGGCATCACCACAAGTGTCGGCACCATAGAAGGTGGCACAACCCTCAATACCATATCCCAACACTGTAAAGCCGGAATTGACGTGCGGGTGATGGAGTTGAGTGACGCTGAAGAGATGGAACGCCGTATCCGGGCATTAAAGCCGGTTGACAAGGATGTAAAAATTACAATCACCGGCGGCATCAATCGTCCCCCCTTCACCAAAACAAACGCGAGCACAGTTCTTTTTGGCAAGGCGCAGGCACTCGCTGCCGAAATTGGTTTTGAGCTTGAAGGTATTACCTCCGGTGGCGGCAGTGATGGAAATTTTCTCGCCCAGAAAACCCCTGTTCTTGATGGCCTGGGTGTGGATGGCAATGGTGCACATACGCTAGAAGAACACCTGCTGATTTCCTCATTGGTGCCGCGCATGATGTTGCAGAAACGTCTGTTCGAAACGCTTGATTGAGGGTGCGATTAGTTATTTTCGGCTTTGAAGAATGGCCACCAGAGCGTTTACCTTTCCACCCTGCTTGGCAATATAGGTCTCAAACTGAATGCGCTGAAATTTGGCCAGCCAGAAGCCCAGTACGCGCACATTGGCAATCTTGTAGCGCCCCTTGCGGCGGACAATTTGCCATAGCACATCATATGTTGAACCATTCACCAGAGTGAGTTTGGTGTCGATATAATAAGCATCCTCCACCTGCCAGCTTTTTTTACCAACTTCAACTTTGACGACCCGATATTTCCGCGACTGGTAGGTGAAATAACGGGTGATGTGACGCGCCATGCCGCGGATATAGGTTCTCTCGTACTTTTTTTCCAGGTCGGACCGGTAAGACCCAAGTGAGTAAATGGCAATGCCGCCCACATCGGTGTAGCGCATGATGAAATTCAAAAACGCCTTGGGGGAGCTGTTGAGTGCCGCTTTCAACAAAATGTTGGATGAGCGGTTCATAAAATCTACGATGGTATCTTTTGATGCATGGGCGGGAGCCATCGTTAAACCAGACAATCCGATGCCGGTGGATGCTGCGACGCCAGCTAAAACCTTACGACGGCTAAGTGTTTTATGCTCTTTTTCAGGTTGATTTTGCTTCACAGACTTCTCTCGCTCAGGCAGTTGCAACTGATATGAGGTCAAACAAGTAAATAAGTTGGAAACAGGCGTCAAGTTGTTGCTTATGACAAATAGTTGAATTAGTCCTTGCGTTGCATAAAGTCTAATAGTACCTATTATAGGACTTTATGGAACGCCCACCTGCATGCATCACGCTTTTAAAGATCGCCATACGCCGCTTTATACGCAGGCAGCAATGCTTCTGCGCCATCGCATTACCAGTGGTCTGTGGAAAAAAGACGAGCAATTGCCGGTTATAGAAACTTTGATGGCGGAATTCGGTGTTGCCCGCACGACCATACGCCAGGCACTGTCGCTGCTGGAAGAAGAAGGCCTCATTCAACGTGCGCGCGGGCGCGGCACGTTTGTTACCGACACGTGGGACAAGCCCAGCTGGCTTACGCTTGATACGTCGTGGGCGTCTTTTTTGCGCACACTGGAGGGAAACTGGTCAAAACTCATCAATGTACAAGATGAAACCGGCTTTCAGGACCTTGAACCCGGCCTGGGGATGCCTGCTGCAGAGTATCGGGTGATTTCGCGTATTCACGGGTCAGGCGAAAACGCCTATGCAGATGTGTGCATCCGTCTTGACCAGCGCTGTTATAAACTGGCTCCCGAACGTTTTGAGGCGGAATTTATCATTCCTGTGATGGAAAGTCTGGATGAGATAAAAATTTCTTCCGCCAGGCAGGTCCTGACCATTGGCGTGGCTGATTTTGAAGTGGCCGAACGTCTGGAAATTGCTCTAAATGCACCTGTGGGCAGGTTGCGTCGGGTGCTTTGTGATGACAAGGGTACAGCGATTTACATTGGAGATATTACCTATCGCGGTGATCTGGTGAGACTTGAAATGAATATGAACCGGTAATGAGGCAAGATGGCTGACACAATCAAAGTAGAGGTTTTCAAGGGCGAAGGCGGCCAGGGTACCTACCAGAGTTTCAATGTGCCTCGTATGGAAAGCCAGACGGTGCTTGATGTGGTGACGCATATTCAACGCAAACTGGATGCCAGTCTGGCCTATCGCTTTGCCTGCCGGGTCGGCATGTGCGGTTCCTGCGCCATGATGGTCAATGGCAGCCCGCGCTGGACCTGCCGAACCCATGTGGGTGACGTGGTGAAAGACGGGTGTTTGAAAATAGCGCCGTTGCGCAACCTGCCGCATATTCGCGATCTGGCAGCAGATCTTGCGCCCTTCTTTGACAAGATGCAAAAAGCCGGTGGTCGCTTTATCGCCGGCAAAGAAGTGCCCGAAACAATGTTGAACATTGATCCGCAATCGCCCACACGAATGGCGGTGGATGCGGGAATTGAGTGTATCGGCTGTGCGGTGTGTTATGCCGCGTGTGATGTGGTGGCGTGGGCACCGGATTATGTCGGACCTGCCGCCCTCAATCGCGCCTGGACGCTTGTGAATGATGAGCGCGTTGCTGATACCGGCTGGCATTTGAAACAGGTAGCCATTGATGGCGGATGTACCTCGTGTCACTCCCAAGGAGCGTGTTCAGTACATTGCCCGAAATCATTAAATCCAAGTCAATCTATAACCGGCCTGAAAAGAGCAGTTGCTCGTGCATTTATAAAAGGGGACTTATAATATGAAAGATCACAAGATCGACCTGTCAGCGTTCGGGCGCTTGACGGGACTGCCGCGTGCAACATTGATGTCCGGACCAACTTCGCTCAGCGCTCTGCCAAACCTGGCGGGCATTTACAATGGCGAGGTGAACCTGTTGGCCAAGCGCGATGATTGCGGCGACCTGGCGTTTGGCGGCAACAAAGTCCGACAACTGGAATTTTATCTTGGTGAGGCCAAGGCGCAAAAAGCCGACACTATTCTCATAACCGGTGCAGTGCAGTCCAACTTTGTGCGCCTTGCAGCAGCCGCTGCGCGCAAACTGGGTATGGATTGCCATATCCAGCTTGAGGAGCGTGTGGCCAAGAGTGATCCTTATTACCGCACATCGGGCAATGTTTTGCTGGATAAATTGCTGGGGGCAACGCTTCATTCCTATCCCGACGGAGAAGACGAGGCCGGGGCTGACGAAAACCTTGGTGTGATAGCCAAGGACCTCAAGTCAAAAGGTGCAAAGCCCTATATTGTCCCGCTGGCTCCCGGTCATGCCCCGCTGGGCGCTCTGGGCTATATAATCTGTGCGCAGGAGTTGTTGCAGCAACAAAAAGAGCAAGACCTCAAAATCGATGAAATTGTTGTGGCATCAGGCAGTGGCAACACCCATGGCGGCCTGTTGTTTGGATTGCGGGTGCTGGGAAGCTCCATACCGGTCAAGGGAATATGTGTGCGGCGCGGGGCGGGAATACAAGGCCCGCGCATCAAGGATCGATGTCAGCAAATTGCCGATTTTCTGGAAATTGACAATCCCGTGGATGACGATGACGTTGAGGTCGATGACACATTTTTGCCACCGGGGTACGGTGCGGCCAATAGTGATGTGATGCAGGCGATACTGGTTGGGGCGCGCACCGAAGCTTTAATGCTTGACCCCACCTACACCGGCAAATCCATGGCCGGGTTTATGGCGCGGGCAAGTGAAGCCAAACAGGGCTCTACGCTGGTGTTTCTGCATACAGGCGGGACACCGGCGATTTTTGCTTATGAACAGGCCTTTGAGCAGGCCTTCAACAAATTCGCCTGAGTATCGACAGATGGAAAACAAAGAACTCAAATTGTATATGGCACAGCGATTTAGCGCGATATTTATGGTGCCGTTTATTCTGGTGCATCTTGCTGTGATTATTTACGCCAGTCGCAACGGTATCAGTGCTGCCGAAATTCTGGGGCGCACCAAGGGCTCAATCGGCTGGATGTTGTTTTATGGTGTGTTTGTTGTCGCCGCCAGTATCCATGGCACCATCGGCATCAGAAATATCGCCAGTGAAATGTTTGCCTGGCGCGGACGCAGCCTTGAGGCTGTGATGGCATTGGTGATTGTGTTTTTAATCGCTGTGGGCCTGCGGGCAGTGGGGGCGGTTACATGAGAAATATATTTGCTCATCGCCAACACCCCTTTTATCTGGCGTTTATTATCCATCGCCTTTCCGGCGTCGGGCTGGCGGTGTTTTTGCCGTTTCATTTTCTGGTGCTGGGACTGGCAATCGAAGGCGAGGCGTCGCTGGATGGTTTTTTAGCCTGGACAGACCAGCCTTTGGTTAAAGCAGCTGAAACCTTGCTGA
>CAZVAZ010000224.1:0-4418 GCA_964625235.1 uncultured Hyphomicrobiales bacterium | reverse complement strand
GGTCTCAGTGGGGTGATGAGGGCAAAGGCAAAATCGTCGACTGGCTGTCGGAACGAGCTGATGTGGTGGTGCGTTACCAGGGCGGGCATAATGCCGGACATACGCTGGTTATCGATGGCAAGGTCTATAAGCTTTCGCTATTGCCATCAGGCGTTGTGCGCCCCGGTAAACTGGGGGTGATTGGCAATGGTGTTGTCATCGACCCGTGGGCACTGTGTGATGAAATCGGCCGTCTGAATGAACAGGGTGTTGTCATAAACGCCGATAACCTGCGCATTGCTGAAAATGCAACTTTGATACTGCCCCTTCATCGTGAACTGGATGCGCTGCGCGAAGCAGCTGCCGGTGCGGGTAAAATAGGCACCACCAAACGCGGCATTGGCCCGGCCTATGAAGACAAGGTTGGCAGGCGGGCAATTCGCGTGATGGACTTACAAAACCTTGACAGCCTTAAAGCCAAGGTAGAGCGTATTCTTACCCATCATAATGCCTTGCGCCGGGGCCTGGGCGAACCGGAAATCTCCGCCGATGAACTGCACGGGCAGCTGGCGGAAATCGCGCCTAAAATCCTGCCCTTCATGGAAACCGTGTGGCTGCTGCTCGATGGTATGCGCCGTGCGGGCAAGCGTATTTTATTTGAAGGTGCGCAAGGCACATTGCTTGATATTGATCATGGCACCTATCCGTTTGTAACGTCATCAAATACGGTGGCGGCCCAGGCGGCAACCGGTACGGGCATCGGCCCCAGTGCATTGAATTACGTGCTTGGCATTACCAAGGCCTATACGACACGCGTGGGCATGGGACCGTTTCCAACCGAACAGCTTAACGATGTGGGCAAACTGCTGGGCGAGCGCGGCAATGAATTTGGCACGGTTACCGGCAGACAAAGGCGCTGTGGCTGGTTTGATGCAGCTTTGGTGCGCCAGACGGTTAAAACCAGCGGCATAGATGGAATTGCGCTTACCAAACTTGATATTCTCGATGGCTTTGATGAGCTTAAAGTCTGCGTCGGCTATATGCTGGATGGTAACAGAATCGACCATCTGCCGGCTGCACAAGGTGCGCAGGCGCGGGTGGAGCCCATATATGAGACCTTCGAGGGTTGGACAGAATCTACTGCCGGTGCACGCTCGTGGGCGGACCTGCCAGCGCAGAGTATCAAATATATCCGCCGGGTGGAAGAACTTATCGAGGCCCCGGTTGCCATGGTCTCCACCAGTCCCGAACGCGATGATACAATTCTGGTGCATGATCCGTTTGAGGATTAAAGCGCTTTCGGATTTCCGGCTTAAGTTAAACGGTTGCGTAAAAGACGCGACCAGTGCTTGTCATAGACAAATATCCAATTGCCCGGAAAGCGCCGGAAGAACTGCTCAAGAGCGCTGAGCCATTTTTGGGTGGTGGCAATTGTGTCGGTTGCGATGACCGGTTCGCCAATATGCAGTGTCACAGCATCGGGTGTATGTTCCACCATAACAGGCAGGATTGGCACCTTGCATTTTTCCGCAAAACGGGCGGGCCAGCCAGCAATGCCAACAGGTTGTCCGAATGCCATGGCGCGCACATTGTCATCGGTCTTGCTGACAGGCTCACTGGATGGTGGCGCTTTTTTAATACGGTCTACCGTGCCAATAACAATTTTTCCTTTGCGCAAAGCTTTCAGGACAGTGCGGGCAACGGTCCCCTCGTTGCTGCGTCGTACATCGAGCACTTCACAACCCATATGGGCGAAATAACGCCGCTGAGAGGCTGCACGGGCATCGTTCTTTGGTTCGCGAATGAGCATGAGCACCGGATAGCGTGCCGACAGGCCGCGCACCATGAGCAGGGATCCGTGGCAGTGAGGCATTGCCAAAATTACACCCTTGTGCTCATCCAAAATTGCGTCAAAGCGCTCTTGTTCGGGGATTTTCAGCAATTTGTCGATGGTATCAGTCCGGCCCTGGCTCAACAGCTCAATACGTTGAACAAACAACAGGAAGCCATTTGCAAAACCACTGTAAAGTTTGCGCGGAGGGCCTTGTTCAACAGCAGCGGCGTAAGCCACCGCTGTTTTACGCAAATAGCTGCCCGGGATGATATACAGCAACCAGAATAAGCCACGCAGCAGGCTGTAAACAATTATTTGAACAGGTTTGGGCGCCAGGGCAACGCGTCGAAATAGACCATCAACCCCCCCTGAAATGCGATCTTTAAATTTAGTAAAACTAAAGGCCATTGGCTATGGTGATGAGTATTCTAAAATACGTATGTGCAGTTTATATGCGTTTATTCTGCGGCAAATCAATGCGACTGCCTAGGGTCCGTTGACAATTACACACAGGTGTTTGATGCTGTATGAATCACTCTAAACCGAAGGTTTTATCACTGTTCAAGGTTGTTTCTCTTAACATACTATCATTGATATTGCAGGGCTTCGAGCTGCGCGGCGGCGAAGCTGTGGCTGTAACCGGGGCCTCTGGCGCCGGAAAATCCCTGGTGTTGCGCGGGCTTGCTGATCTCATTCCCAACGAAGGCGAAATGAGCCTTGATGGCCGCAGCCGGGAGGCGATGAGTGGGCCTGAATGGCGCAGGCTTGTCACGTATGTGGCAGCGACGCCGGGGTGGTGGGCAGAGCGGGTGGGGGATCATTTCAGCGATCTTTCTCAGGCAAAAAAGCTGGCGGTGGAGTTTTTGCTGCCGGAAGATATTTTTGCTAGCCCAGTTGCGCAATTATCTACAGGCGAGCAACAGCGGCTGGTGCTGATACGGGCATTGATACAACACCCGCGGGTTTTATTGCTTGATGAGCCAACTTCCGGGCTGGATGGAGAAGCGACAGCCAAAGTCGAAGCGCGTTTGAGCAGGTTTTTGCAAGATGGCGGCTCTGTGCTTTTCGTCACCCATGATGGTGAGCAGGCCAGACGCCTGGCCAAGCGCAGTCTTCATATTGAAAACAGTCAAATTGAGGAGCAGGTGTTGTGACGCTGATTTCTCTGAGTTACTGGGATATCGCTTTTGCCGCTTCTTTGCTGGTGATCAACGCTGCCCTGTCAATTTTTCTGCAACTGGGTATTCATCGCCAGTTGATCATTTCCGCCATTCGCATGGTGGTGCAACTGACACTGATTGGTTTTGTGCTGCTGAAGCTGTTTGCGCTGGTGTCGCCCTTGTGGACCGGTATTACCGCGATTGCCATGGTCACTTTTGCCGCTTACGAGATTATGTCGCGACAAGAGCGCCGGTTTCAAGGCGTGTGGGCTTTCGGGCTTGGTGCCGGGCCGATGCTGTTTGCCGCCGGGCTGGTGACAGTGTTCAGCCTGACTACCCAGATAGGGGCTGATCCGTGGTATCACCCGCGTTTTGCCCTGCCGCTGTTCGGGATGATTTTAGGCAACACCATGACCGGGATCAGCCTGGGTCTCAATACACTTATTTCCAATACGCTGCGGGAACGAGGCGCTATTGAAGCGCAAATTGCTTTGGGGCGCACGCGGGTTGAGGCATTGGGACCGGTCATACGCCAGGCCATGCGCACCGGCTTTATTCCTATTATCAACGCCATGGCAGCAAGCGGGATTGTGTCATTGCCGGGTATGATGACCGGGCAAATTCTGGCGGGCGTTGAGCCGGGGGAAGCGGTCATGTTTCAGATACTGATCATGTTTCTGATTGGGGGAGCGACCGGTATTGGTGTGACAATTGCTGTTTTGGCTGGAGCCTACAGATTGACAGATGAACGCCATCGATTAAGATTGGACCGTCTCAAACAAGTATAAGTTCCCGTACCTCGCCCATGACACAGAAATTTCAGGTTTTACATCAGTTTATTCCCGCCGCGCGCGCTAACCTGTCCGATGAAATCTGGGATTATGTGATGGGGGCGGCAGAAACCGAAACCACCCACAAGCGCAACCGGCTGGCGCTGGATTGTCTGGGGCTGCGGCCACGGGTTTTGCGTGATGTTTCCAATCGTGACACGGCGGGTTCTGTGCTGGGCCACAAATTGAAAATGCCGGTGATACTGGCACCAATTGGCAGTTTGCAGGATATGGTTGAAGGTGGTGCGGCAACCGTGGCTGTTGCTGCGGCAAAAGCCCAAGTTGTGCAGATGGTCAGTTCATCGGCGTCGAACTCTTTGGAAGAAGTGGCAGAGGCTTCAGATGCTGTGAAAATCTATCAGCTTTATGTTCGTGGTAATGAAAGCTGGGTGGATGATCGAATAGCACGGGCGATTGATGCGGGCTATGTGGGGCTGTGCCTGACGGTTGATCTTGATCTTTATGGGCGGCGCGAACGCGACCTGGCGAAGAGCTTTACCACTACAACCCAGAAAACCGCCATAGATCAGTCCTTTCAGGAGCGGTTCAGCTGGCGCGATGTTTCCAGATTGAAAGAAAAATTCGATATTCCAATGATGATCAAAGGCATTGCCA
>CAZVAZ010000223.1:0-4427 GCA_964625235.1 uncultured Hyphomicrobiales bacterium | reverse complement strand
AACCGCCTGCGTGCAGGTGAAACCAAAGTCTGGGATATCATCAACGTCAACAATCCCTGGGCACGCGAGCAGATGTATCCGGAAGGCCTGATCAAGCCAATTTCGCGCGAACGCTTCGAGGGTTATTACGACAAGATGATGCCAGCCTTCAAGGCCCCGTATAAATGGGCGATGGACACAGCTGGCAAGGAACTCCTGGGTATGACCCAGCGCTTTGGTCCGTTTTCTTTTGTCGTCAATACCGACAAAATCAGTCGCAAAATGGCTGAGGACCAGGGCTTCAAACTATTTCTTGATCCGGCAATGAAGGGCCGTTATGGCATCCTGACCTATGATAACTGGAACATTTTCCACATGTGCATCGCCGCGGACATTGATCCGTTCAGAAAGCACACAAAAGCAGAAATTGCCGAGTTTGGTGAAGTTGCCAAAAAAATCTTCAATGGTGCTAAAAATCTCACTGACGATCTGGTGGCCATGAACCTTGCCCTGATTAATGGCGAAATTGATGCTTATTTCACCGGGGGCACCTACACCGCCTCACCAGCACGACTTGATGGTGCCAAAAACATTCGCGGTATCACACCTAATTCAGGCCCGATGAATGGCAAAGGCGGCATTGTCTGGATTGAATTGACCTCAGTGGTCAACAATCCCAATCCTTCGCCATTGGCGGAAGACTTTCTTGAATATGTCCAGCGTCCTGACGTTTCCAAAAAAGTCGCCTTCGCCGAAGGTACCTATAATCCCGTTACCCAGATGGGAACCCAGGAGGTTTTGAGCGCCTTTTCGAAAGAGGAACTCGATGCCATTCAGTGGGATTCCCTCGAGCAGGAAATGGCTGATTCGGTTGATTATGACATCAACCCTGATTACGCTGAAATGTATGATTTGTATTCTGCTGCCAAACGCGAGCGCAAAACTTAAAATCTCTGAAAAGAGAATCTATCACCGACCGGGGTCAGGGCTCATCACAGCTCTGACCCTCAATTATACTAGAGGAAGCAAACCTTGGTTGAGTTAAGCGAGCCTTTTCTTGAGCTCAGAGGTATCACCAAACGCTTTGGCAATTTTGTCGCGGTTGATGATGTCAATCTGGAAATTACAGAAGGCGAGTTTTTCACGCTTGTAGGACCATCGGGGTCCGGCAAAACCACGATGATACGGATGCTGGTTGGCATGGACGCACCTTCTGACGGCGAAATGCGCCTGCAGGGCCGGGTAATGAATGATCTGCCAGCCAACAAGCGCCCAACCTGCATGGTTTTTCAGTCACTCGCCTTGTTTCCGCACAAATCCGTCGGTGAAAACATCGAGTTTTCGATGAAAATCGCCGGTCAGGACAAGACATCACGGCGCGCGCGCGTTGATCAGTTGATGGAGCAACTGCGGCTGCCCCTATCCTACTACGACAAAAGCGTTACCCAATGTTCCGGCGGTGAACGCCAGCGCATTGCTTTGGCGCGTGCATTGGCGTTCGACCCGCAAATTCTGTTTTTCGATGAACCTTTATCAGCGCTTGATTTCAGATTGCGCAAAGCTTTGGAAAAAGAGCTTAAAGATATTCATCGCGAGACCGGCAAGACATTTGTCTACATCACCCATTCGCTTGAAGAAGCCATGGTGATGTCGGACCGTATCGCCATTATGCGCGAAGGCCGCATTGTCCAGGTCGGCACGCCACATGAAATTTATAACAATCCCAAAAACAAATTCGTCGCCCAGTTTATGGGTGAAGTAAACACGCTTTCGGTAGAAAAAGCCGGTGATAATACGCTTAAGGTCACCGGTTTCGACGATGTTTTCACGGTCACAGATGATCTTTCCGGTTTCACCACCGGATTTTTGATTATTCGCCCCGAAGTCATGAAAATCGGCAGGTCGGCCGCTGACATGAAAAATAAAATCAAAGGCATCGCCTTTAATGATTACGCTCTTGGCTCACGGGTGCAATACCAGATCAGGATTGATCACTTTGACGAACCCTGGCTGGTTGAGCGCCTGCAGGATGAACCCTATGAAGGCCAGCGCGGAGACACCGTTGACATTGGCTGGCGGCCTGAAGATTCGATATTGGTGAGTAATTAACCGAAATGGCAAACCCGTCACAGAACAACAAGATCAACTGGCTCAAACAGCCTGGTGTTCTGGCTGCCCTGCCCGCTTCATTGTTCCTTATTATCGGATTTGCCGGACCACTTTTACTGGTAATCGGCTACAGCTTCATGCCGTCGAAGACATTTTCGCTGTTTCAGGCACCCACATTTGAAAACTACACATCAATAATCAGCGACAGCTATTACATATCATTTTTCTGGTCGCTGGTGATGGCAATTACAACCGTGGTTCTGCTGTTTATCATCTGCTACCCGATTGCCTATGGCATGGCCAGATTGTTCAACAAGTGGGCTAATCTCGTCACCGCGCTTATTGCCGTTCCCATCCTTATTTCCGAAAACATCAGACTGTTTGGCTGGGTTCTCATCCTGCTCAAGAACGGTATTTTTGATGGCTCGATGCAGAGCCTGTTTGATGTGTCGATCTCCGGTCTCCTGTTTACAGTACCCGCAATCACCCTCGGGCTGGTCTATGTCTACCTGCCGTTTATGCTGTTCCCGCTGGTTATCGGCATTTCCATGGTTCCTGAAACACTGAAAGAAGCAGCCTCTGATCTTGGTGCCACACGCTGGCAGATATTTCGTGAAATCGAGTTGCCACTGTCGATGCCGGGATTGATGATTGGCGGCATTTTAACGTTTGTATTGGTGCTGGGGTCATTGGCCGAGGCCAAAATCCTGGGCGGACAAGCCATCGTCATGATTGCGGACGATATTGAATCGGCCTTCACCTTCGCTCAGAACTGGCCTAAGGGCTCCGCCTTGTCCGTGCTGCTGATCGCTCTTTCCGGCACCATTGTTTTCTTTTTATTCAGGCGCGTTGACCTTGACCGCGTCATTGGCAGGCGGTGAGAAAATGGAAACAACCCGCTCACAAAAACTGTCGCACCGCTTTATAATCCTTTGGACAACGGTGGTTATTGCCTTTCTTTATGCGCCGATGGTTGCCGTTGTGCTGGCATCGTTTTCCAAGCAGCGGTATTTCAAATTCCCTATCCAGGGTTGGACCGACAAATGGTATCAAAAGGCCTTTTCCTCACTGTCGGTGCGCGAATTACTGTGGACGTCTTTGTCTGTCGCTGCTCTGGTGACTATCATTTCGGTGGTGCTGGCGTTTTTTGGCGCGCTGGCTTTTGCCAGATATGACTGGAAGGGACGCAAGCTCTATCAGCGTTTGATTTTACTGCCGATTTTCTTCCCCCAGGCCGTACTGGGCCTGGCAATGTTATTGTGGTTCTCAGCCATTGGCGTTACCACCAGTTGGCAGACAGCGGTGTTTGCCCATCTGGTGTGGATTACACCCATAGTCATTTTGATCATGTCGATACAGGTCTACAGCTTTGACCCGGCACTGGAAGAAGCAGCCTACGATCTGGGTGCCACGCGCTGGCAGGTATTGACGGAAATAACCCTGCCAATCCTGTCGCCGGGGATAATATCAGGTGCAATTTTTGCGTTTTTACTGTCGTGGGGAAATTTCCCCTTATCACTCTTTACCACTGGCGCAGACCAGACCATTCCCGAATGGCTCTATGCAAAAATGGTGTCGGGCTACACCCCCATGGTACCGACACTGGGGGCTTTGACCTTATCAAGTGCCGCTGTATTTTTATTGATCGGCTATATTATCTGGCTGGCGGTAAATGCGCGGCGGCGGCGAATGGAAAACAGATAGACGCGAAAGGAAATCTAAATGCTGACATCAATTGCAGGCAGATCAGTCATAATAACCGGCGCAAGCAAAGGCATCGGCAAAGGAATTGCCCGCGTATTTGCCAATCAGGGCGCAAAAGTTCTGGTGGTCTCGCGCAACCTTGATGAGGCGCAAGCCGTGGCCGAAGAAATCGGCAACGGAGCTTCAGGGTTTTCCGCCGATATCGCCAGTTGGGAACAATCTCAGGCCATGGCTGAAGCCGCAGTTGAACGCAATGGCGGGCTTGATATCCTATGCGCCAATGCCGGGATTTATCCACAGACCAATATAGAAGATATGGACGTAGAAGAATGGGATCAGGTGATGGGCACCAACCTCAAGGGTACATTCCTGTCGGTTAAAGCCTGTCTGCCGCATTTGAAAAAATCCGATCAGGGCCGTGTCATTCTGACCTCATCAATCACCGGCCCCGAGACCGGCTTTCCCGGCTGGTCACATTATGGTGCCAGCAAATCCGGCCAGCTTGGCTTCATGCGCACCGCCTGCATCGAACTTGCCAAGCACGCCATCACCATGAATGCGGTTTTGCCTGGCAACATCTACACCGAAGGCCTCGATGGGTTAGGCGATGAATATCTCGCAACCATGGCGGCATC
>CAZVAZ010000222.1:0-4442 GCA_964625235.1 uncultured Hyphomicrobiales bacterium | reverse complement strand
TACCTTGAACCTAAGCGCATGTTAAACCGGACAGTAGTGGGTCAAGCCCGGGGATGACGAAGTAAGATGGGTTGCAATCTAACCTGTCACATTTCCGGAAATCGTAAGGTTGGTGAAGGCTTTCGCATTCGCACTTTCCATTAATTCCTGCGGCAGGGTTTTGCCATAATCAAAACCGGCGATGGCGTGGGTTTTTGAGCCGGAAATCAGATTATTTGCAATCAACGCCTTGCCAGCACCTTGCGTAATGCTCACAGCAATACCGATGCGTGATGTGCGGACAATATTGTTGGTGACACTTACGTCGCGCATGTATTTACCCCATCCAAGAGCAATGCCGATTCGCGGTGCATTTTCGACCAGGTTGCCGGTAACCAGCGTATCTGCCTCAACACCGATACCGATGCCGCGTTGATCTTTTTCACCTTCGCGCACAAAAAGGTTGCGGATAATATTGTTGGCACAGATGCCCAGCCGCCCGCCATTGTTGAAATTGGTAATGGAGACACCGGCGGCGGCATCCTCCACAATATTCTGGGCAATCACCGCACCTTCAAAGCCAAACTCGGCATAAAGGGCGACTTCCCTGATGCGCGAACATGAATTGCCAATGATCTGACAGGCCGACCCGGCATTGGAGCGCACGGCCGAAAAAGCACAATCGGAAATACGGTTCTGGCTGGCAATAACATTATGGGCACGAAAAATATTGATACCATTGCCGTTCTGCCCCGAACCACCATCAACAGTTGCAATGTTCTCAATGCGGTTTTGGCTAACAATCGTGCCATCTTCTGATTTTTGCGACCGCCACACCAAAATACCGTTGTTGTCGCAATCATGCACATGGTTAGCGGTGATAATCAGGCCGTTGGCATCAATCGAAAACAAGGCGGCCTTGCGCGCCTTGGCCAGTTCACAGTTGCTAATCCTGCCCGAAACATTTCGCAGTGAGATACAATTGGCAGAACTGTCGAAAATACGGCAATCCTCCAAAGACAATCCGGTTGCATCCTGAGCCACAAACAATGCACTGCCCGACAAATCAAGCGTGTCGCCTTTGAGGACGAGACCCCTTAGCGAGACATTGCGCGCACCATTGGCGCTCAACAATCCTCCACCGCCGTTATAGCTGAGCGTGGTTTGTCCGGGCACGCCGATAAACTGCAGGCTTGAGGGCAGGGTGATATTGCTCACTGCATAATCGCCACCAGACAAAAACAACGGCATTTGCCTGGAGACTGCCTGATCAATGGCGCGCTGCAACGCAGCACTTTGATCGCCACCTCCGGTTTTAACACCAAAATCGCGCGCATTAAGAGCGCTCGGCAAAACCTTCGCTAAAGCTGCCAGCGAAAACCCGGTAGACAAAACACCGGCACCCGCTGCCGTTAAAAACCCGCGCCTGGAAAAATCCATAATCTTGACCTCTGTTGCATTGCAGCAGGCAGCCTAGCAAAAAGAAGTAAATTTTCAGCGACAGCGGGAATTTCTAAACACTTACCTGCCGATGTCTCTTTGACAGCAGCCCTGCATGGGTACCGGCACATTGCCGGGCAAAACTATGGCCTGATAGGGATAGTCGCGATCGCTCATCCCGTCGCTGCAATATTTTTCGGTCCGGCTGATCAGGCTGGTTATATATTGCGATGCGGATTTGCGCTTTAAGGTGACGGCCCAGGTTTTTGTCGGGCGTCCGGCCAATTGGTTGCTGGCCAAAAATTCCAGATTTTCACCCTCGACCCATTCGTCATTATTCAAACCGACACCGTCATAAGTCGATGATGTTTTTGATATTCTCAAGCCCCAGAACGGCTCCGTGCCCCCGCACAGAAGCTTGTCCGGCAACTGCCCGCTTGTCTGGCCAGAGGCTTCGGCCTCCAGATATTTGCCGTTTACCCAGCCAATAACGTCGCCCAGCCGAATATGGCGCCAAAGTGCGCCGTTGGGAAATCTTACCACCATGCCGCTGGTGATAATCCCCGATGCCTGCCAGTTCAAATGTCCAACAACCTTGGTATTGCTCAGATTGGACGCTTCGACAGGAAAATCACGCACGTTTAACCCGCTGGCGTCACCAGACGAAACATTGATCACCCGGAAAGTTGTGTTGGGATCAAGGGGAGCTGCAAAAACGGCCAGGGTGGATAGAGTGAAAGCCAATATCGCAATGCTGATTTGCCAGAACATTTTCATTTTAACCTCCGTCACAAAATCCCGATGTCGTTACAAGGTTTGTTTTACAGCACTGCCTTCCAACAACCCTAATAAACCTTCCGCTGCACCGGCTGCCGTCACCACACCGCTTCGTACATCGCGCTCTGCTGTTTCAATTTCTGCGTCAGCATCCGGGTTTGCTCGCAGCCGCATCATCAAACTGTCTTCGAGCAGGGACCACATCCATCTCACCTGCTGGTTCTGGCGGTTTTCTTTAAATTCGCCGGAACCAGTCATAGCCTCGTGATGGCGCTGAATTTCCTGCCACAGGTGATCAAGCCCGTCATTCTCCAGACCGCTGATGGTAATCACCGGCGGTGACCAGTTGGGGGATACGGGGGTGAGGATATTTAACGCGCCGCGATATTCTGCTGCTGACTTGTTGGCGCGGTCTTTGTTGGCACCATCAGCCTTGTTAACAGCAATCATATCGGCGATTTCCAGAACGCCTTTTTTGATGCCCTGCAATTCATCGCCGGCACCCATTAACATCAGCACTAAAAAGAAATCAACCATGTCGGCCACCGCAGTTTCCGACTGGCCGATGCCGACAGTTTCGACAATGATGATGTCGAAACCGGCAGCTTCACACAACAGTATTGTCTCGCGGGTCTTGCGCGTCACACCACCTAAAGTGCCGGACGCAGGTGAGGGCCGGATGAAGGCTGAGCGGTCTACGGACAGGCGCTCCATGCGGGTTTTGTCGCCCAGAATAGAGCCGCCGGTGCGCTGGCTTGAGGGGTCAACCGCAAGCACGGCAACCTTGTGGCCAGCGCTTGTGAGGTTGCTGCCAAGCGTATCGATAAGCGTGCTTTTGCCGACACCGGGAACGCCGGTAATGCCGATGCGTTTGGCCTTGCCGGTGAACGGCAGCAGGGATTGCAGAAGACTTTGGGCTTGTGCCTGATGGTCACGGCGTTTCGATTCAATCAGCGTAATGGCCTGGGCTAATGCGGTTCGGTTGCCGTCTTTAATATCTGCACCCAAAGATTCTGCATCAAGGCTCATTCAGCTGCATCCTGAGTATACCCCGATTTCGCATTGAGTTTGGCAATCAAATCGCTGGCAGCCTCGGTGATGATGGTTCCCGGTGGAAAAATAGCAACAGCCCCGGCTTCATAAAGTGCGTCATAATCCTGCGGCGGGATGACGCCTCCGGCCACAATCATAATATCACCACGGCCAAGCTTTTCCAGTTCACGCTTTAATTCCGGCACCAGCGTCAGGTGTCCGGCAGCAAGCGAACTTGCACCAATAATATGCACGTCATTTTCAACCGCCTGACGTGCTGCTTCTTCCGGTGTCTGGAACAAAGGGCCGATGTCCACATCAAAGCCCAGATCAGCAAAGGCCGAGGCAATCACCTTCTGGCCGCGGTCATGGCCGTCCTGCCCCATCTTGGCAATCAGAATGCGCGGCCGCCTGCCATCGCTTTTTTCAAACGCTGAAACCTGTGCCAGCACATCGTCAATGTCTTTTTTCTGTTTGCTCATCTCTGCGCGGTAAACTCCTGATATGGCCGATGCTTCTGCGCGGTGACGGCCAAATACCTTCTCCATCGCGTCGCTGATTTCACCCACCGTTGCCATGTTGCGTGCAGCCACAATAGCGCATTCCAGTAAATTTCCGTTACCGGATTTTGCAACTGTGCTTAAATCATCAAGGGCAGCACGGCACGCACCTTCATCGCGTGTCGCTCTCAGGCGTTGCAGTTTTTCCAGCTGGGTTGCGCGTACGGCCTGATTGTCAACTTTCAGGACGTCGATGTTTTCCTTTTCGGTGAGGCGGTATTTGTTAACACCGACAACCGTTTGCACACCACTGTCAATGCGCGCTTGCGTGCGTGCGGACGCTTCTTCGATGCGCCGTTTGGGCAGGCCGTTTTCCAACGCTTTGGTCATACCGCCAAGTTCTTCCACCTCGCAGATATGCGCCCATGCTTTTGCTGCCAGATCATGGGTCAGGCGTTCGAGATAATAACTGCCGCCCCACGGATCGATGGTGCGGGTGGCGCCGGTTTCATGTTGCAAAAACAATTGTGTATTGCGTGCAATACGGGCGGAAAAATCAGTTGGCAGGGCAAGCGCTTCATCCAGCGCATTGGTGTGCAGGGATTGCGTGCCACCATGAACAGCCGCCATCGCTTCCACACAAGTGCGCGATACATTGTTAAAGACATCTTGTGCGGTCAGGCTCCAGCCGCTGGTCTGGCAGTGGGTGCGCAG
>CAZVAZ010000221.1:0-4448 GCA_964625235.1 uncultured Hyphomicrobiales bacterium | reverse complement strand
ATGACCGGTGTGGAACTTGGCGGCTATGTATCTTTTTCCGGTGTCATCACCTTCAAATCTGCAGAAGAATTGCGCAGCATTGCGAAAGACCTGCCCGCAGACCGCATACTGGTCGAAACCGATGCGCCATACCTTGCACCAGTACCCATGCGCGGCAAGCCAAATGAACCATCCTATGTGCGCCATACAGCACAATGTCTGGCTGAAGTGCGTGGACTAAATATTGAACAACTGGCCGCCCAGACAAGCGAGAACTTCTTCCGACTGTTCACTAAAGTCCCCATACCGCCAGCCTATGCCGGGAATTTCGCCAGTTGAGTATTAAAATCACCATATTGGGCTGCGGCTCTTCCGGCGGTGTGCCGCGCGTTGGCGGTGACTGGGGGGCGTGTGATGCGAACAATCCCAAAAACCGCCGCCGCCGCTGCTCATTACTGGCTGAACGCTTTGGAACACAAAACGAAGTAACCCGCGTACTGATTGACACGTCACCCGACATGCATGCGCAATTAACCGATTTGGGAATTAGATGGCTCGATGGCGTGGTTTTCACCCACGAGCATGCCGATCACACCCATGGTATTGATGATTTACGCGCGCTCGCCATAAACGGCAAGCGCCTCGTTGACACCTATATGGATGTCACCATGTATGACTATATGGAAAAAAAGTTCAGCTATTGCTTCAAGGCACGACCAGACAGTGACTATCCACCCATATTGACCAATCATCTGATAACAGCGGACCAGCCGCTAACAATAAACGGGCCGGGCGGACCCATCACACTGCTGCCGTTTGAACAATCACACGGCAGCATAACCTCGTTAGGCTTCAGAATTGAAAATCTCGCTTATTCAGCCGACCTGCACGACCTGCCAGAAAAATCCCATCCGGCAGTCCAGAACCTAGACATATGGATAATCGACGCCTTACGTTACCGCCCACACCCCAGCCACTTCAACGTCGAAGACGCGCTTGCCTGGATAGCCCGCATGAAACCAAAACAAGCCATCCTCACCAACATGCACGTAGACATAGACTACAAAACCCTGAGCGCCGAGCTGCCACCGGGCATAGAACCTGCTTATGATGGCATGAGTTTCGAGTTTGATTGAGCCAAAAATCGCCCAATTGCCCACCGATGAGCTTCCTCATGAAGTGAAGCTTTGATTTGGCTCAAACTCAACCAGTGACATCGATACTCACCGTTCGCCTGTAGAATTTGATGCACGGGGTTAATGAGAAAGAAGGAACAGATTTTTTCATATCCATGCGGCTGGTCGAGACAATGAACAAATTGGCTGGCAGTTCCAATGCTTTGGGCACAGGAAACTTGCAAACCGGTCTCTTCCAGGAATTCCCTAATCACGGTCTCTTCAGCAGTTTCTCCTTTTTTTGTCCCGCCACCGGGTAAATAAAAGGCTCCATCCTGTGTTTCTGGGGCCAATATCTGAGAGTGACGATCTATCAAGGCACCATAGGATCCAGGTCTTAGCTGATATTTCCGCTTATGAAGAGGTTGTCCGAACTTAAAATGGCAATGTTTCATTTGCTATTTTTCCGGCGGTGATTGTCGAGTGTTTCTGATCTGAAGAATAACAATGTCATCATCCTGAAGAATATAAAATACGCGGTGCATTTTATAAAGGTAATGACGAACATCACCTGAATAGGTTTTTCCCATCATTGGGCTATCGCTCAAAAGATCAAACGTGTAATCAAGCCCGCCTAAATAAAGCTCTGCTTGTGTCTCGCCAAAATTCTCGACTGTGTAGCGATATATTTGTTTGATATCTGACTGCGCGCGACGGCTCAATCTAACAATCATTAGCCATTTCTTCGCGGGCCTCTGCAATAACTTCTGCCATTGACTGCTCTTCTGCTATCCCGCTTTTTAAAGCCTCTTCAACATCACGCATGATAACAGCGTGTTGTTCTTCAGCACTGAGTGAGTGCCACAGTTTCATATCATTCTCGGTTGGGTATACCGTCGAAGTAAATTGGATATGGGATACATCAATGGCTTCTGTTTCGTTCATAACCTCCAGTATAACATCCCTAAAATTAAAATCCACCTCATCATCATGCTTATATTTTCCATAATATCTATTATGCGAAAAACTGTTGTGGCGGCTCCTGATGCAAAACTCAGTCACAGCTCCGTGGAGATGTCTCTTCTTTGACCAATAATACCAGTAACGTTGAGGTTTGATCCATCTCTCCGTCTTACCGGCGAAAGCCGGTATCCAGAGCCAAAAGTTCATTCCCTGCCGCTTCTGGATACCGGCTTTCGCCGGTAAGACGGGGTAAGCTATCGTTCAAACTCCAGCGCCGTTGGTATAACTGCTTCGAGAGGCAACCATCATTTGGGTCTGGCGTGGTCCGGAAAAATCGTCGTATGCACATGAAATCGTTCTGGGTCATTGTATAGCGGGTCGGTTCCGGGCGGTTGTAAGATGACTTCTCGATCTTCAAGCCCACGGGGTTGTGTTGCTACACGCCAGTATTCATCAGCAATCCGGTCAGGATCAAAAGGCCCGCCCTTTTTAACAATTCCGCAAATTGCAAGAACCGAGACATGAACGCCCTTAGGAGACAGGTTTTTGTACAATGACAGGCTCAGGCTTCTTAATGCGGCTTTGCCAAGTGCCAGTGATGTCCATTCAGGGAACGGCTCCAGCGCAAGTCCACCACCGGTAAAAAGAATGGCACCCTCTCCTTTTTTAACCATACATGGTGCAACAATCTGTGCAGCTCGAAGGGCGCCAACGACATTGACTGAAAAATCCTTTTCCATCCGGCCAGCGGTTAGTTCAAGCGGATTACCTGGCTGCATAACTGCGGCATTGTAGATGAGCACATCGCACTCTCCAATTTCCTCGATAATCTGATGGATTGCTGTTTCCAGAGCAGGTAAATCTCCCGCATCGGCATTTGCCCATACCGCAGTAATTTCATGCTCGGCAAGGCGTTTTGCCTGTTGCCTGAGATTGGCAGCAGAACGAGCCACCAGACCAATGCAATAGCCCCCACGTCCAAACCGGCGGGCTATGGCTTCACTCACACCCGGTCCAGCTCCAATGAGAATGCAATTTGGCATGCAACCTCGCTTCCTGTTCAATCGCGGGCAACCGCAGTAATCACCCCGGCACCTATCAGGAAACCTCCCCCGGCCCTGTTCAGCCGGGCCAGTATTTTCGGCCTTGTAAACAGAACCCGCATTTTCCCCACCAGCACTGCCCAGAGAATGATGTTGAGAGCTGCCAGTGCGAGGAATGTGGCTTCCAGGATTGCGAATTGCAGCAGCAGTGGTTTGGATGCGTCAACGAACTGCGGCACGAAGGCTACAAAGAATACAATCGATTTGGGGTTGAGTGCTGTTACAATGTAAGAATTCCAGAACATTTTCCTGTTGTCTTTGGTGTTTGGCGGCGATGTTATTGCTGACAGATTCGGTTTCGTGCGCCAAAGCCTGATGCCGAGCCAGATCAGGTAAGCCGCACCAATCAGCTTCATTCCTGTGAACAATGTAGATGACGCTGCCAGCACGGCACCAGCTCCGGCAAGAGAAATTGTCATGGCGGTAAAATCTCCCAGAACAACGCCGGGCGCTGTTGCCCACGCCGTTCTGGCTCCCTTGCCGACAATATAGCTGACAATCAAGATCACTGTTGGCCCGGGAATGGACAACATGACGGCACTGGTGATGGCAAAAGCCAGCCATATTTCTATCGCCATGATTTTCTATTCCCTTTTCTGAGTGCAATTTGACTAAAGACACAGGCTCCAAATTCGCGCAATAATTAAATTCAGAAAATTCAATAAGCACAGGGACGGCAAAGGCATGTCAGAAAACAAAAAAAACAAACCGCAGGACGGCGACATTCACAGCCGCGACCTACCCGCACTGCTGGCCATTATGCGCGCTCTCAGAACTCCTGAAACCGGCTGCCCGTGGGATCTGGAGCAGGATTTCAGTACAATTGCGCCTTATACCATCGAGGAGGCCTACGAGGTTCAGGATGCGATTGAACGGCAGGATTTTGGTGATTTGTGTGAGGAGTTGGGGGATTTGCTATTGCAGGTTGTCTATCACGCGCAAATGGCTGATGAGATCGGAAAGTTTTCGTTTGTCGATGTGGTTGCAGCAATCTGCACCAAGATGATCCGTCGCCACCCGCACGTTTTTGGTGATGACAGTCAGCGCAGCCTCGACCAGGTCAAAGGCATGTGGGAGGCCATCAAGAGTGAAGAAAAGCGCGACAAAACAAAAGATCAGGAAACACCTGAAACCATGAGTGCTTTGTCAGGTGTGCCGGTAACCTTGCCGCCGATGACACGGGCGATAAAACTCCAGGAAAAAGCCGCTCGCGTTGGCTTTGACTGGAAGGACCCCTCACCTGTTTTTGACAAGGTTCTGGAGGAGCTTGAAGAAGTCCGAGCCGAGA